>JAJYNV010000105.1 GCA_021786135.1 Bacillota bacterium | reverse complement strand
TCTGCACGCGATCGTCCTCGCCCAGCATCTCGGCCATGCCGCAGACGGCGGCATTCAACGCGCGTGCGCCCTGACTCCCGCCGGTGACCGCCGTGAGCACGACACGCTCGTCGATCCCGAGCGTCTCGCGCGCTTCGCGCCTGCTCACCTGCCGCCGCGCGCGCACCGGTACGCCGGTCACGACGGCGCGGCTCCGCACCTCCCTCGGCAGTTGGTCACGGGCAGCGTCGTAAGCGATCAGGATGCGCGCTGCGTACCGCATGGCCACCCGATTGGCGAGGCCCGGCGTTGCGTTGGGCTCGATCAGGGCCAGAGGGATCCCTCGGAGCCGCGCAGCCAGCGTTACCGGCAGGGCGGCATAGCCGCCGGAGGAGACCACCACCGTCGGCCGCAGCCGCGCGAGGATGCCATACGCCGCGAGTACACCGATGGTGCTGCGCGCGAGGCTCCGCAGTCGCACCGGCAGGCTCTTGCCGCGCACGCCACCGGATGCGACCGCATAGAAATCGAGGCCGCCCCTGGGGACGATCTGGGACTCGAGGCCGGCGGTGGAGCCGATGAAGCTCGTCTGCCAGTCGCGTGCCGCCTCGGCCACGGCCAGGAGCGGATAGATGTGGCCTCCGGTGCCGCCGCCGGTCAGGACCACGCGCATCAGGTCCTCACCGCCTGCTTCGATATGTTGAGCAGAATTCCCATCGCGCCAAGGGCGAACACGAGCGACGAGCCGCCGTACGAGATGAACGGCAGCGGAATGCCGGTGATCGGCATCGACGCAGTCACGACAGCGATGTTCATCAGGGCTTGCACCGCAACCATGGCCGTCAGGCCGATCGCCAGCAGAGCGCCGAAGCGGTCCGGTGCCAGCATGGCGACGCGGAGGCCTCGCCAGGTGAGAACCAGGAAGAGGGCGAGAACAGCCACGGCGCCTATCAACCCGAGCTCCTCGCCGACGATCGCAAAAATGAAGTCGGTGTGCTGCTCCGGCAGGTAGAAGTACTTGAGTGCACCCTGGCCGAGGCCGGAGCCGAAGATCCCTCCCGAGCCGAGCGCATAGAGCGACTGGATGATGTGGTAGCCCGTACCCTGCGGATCGGCCTGGGGATTCAGGAAGGCCAGGAAGCGTTGCAGCCTGTACGGGGCCACGATGATCGCAACCCCCACCGCCGGCACCACCATCGCCAGGATGCCGAAGAACTGCCAGAGATTCACCCCGGCGACGAAGAGCATGGTGAAGACGGTCCCGCCCAGCGCCAGAGCTGTACCCAGGTCAGGTTCCTTGATGATCAGAAGCGCGATCGGAAGGTAGATCGCGAGCGGCACGCCGATGCCCTGCCAGAAGCGGTCAGGGCGTGGCATGCGGGCGAGCCAGTAGGCGAACAGCAGAACCAGCGAGAATTTCGCGAGCTCCGAGGGCTGGAAGAGAAGGCTGCCGAAGCCGAGCCAGCGCCGGGCGCCATTGACGTCGCGGCCGATGTGCGGCACCAGCACGACGATGAGCAGCAAGATGGTGGCGATGGCCACAGGCTGGGCGAGCTGCGCCAACCGGTGGTAGTCGAAGCGCGTGAAGAAGACCATGATGGCGAGGCCAAGCACAGCCCAGACCATCTGACGTTCGAAATAGTAGTAGGGATTGTGATTGACGACGCTCGCCTCGATCGATGAGGCCGAAAAGACCATCACGACGCCGAACCCGAGCAGTGTCAGGACGGCGGCCAGCAGGATGTGGTCGATCGGCTTGCGCTGCACGCCGTCCCTCCTTCCCTTGAAAGCGGCTGGCCTTGCCTCAGGCCCAGAACGCAACATACGCGAGCGCCGCGCAGATCAGTCCAAAGAGCCAGAGCCTGTAGACGACGGCGGTCTCCGCCATGCCGCCCAACTCCATGTGGTGGTGCAGCGGGGCCATGCGAAGAAGGCGCCGTCCCGTGCGCCGGAACCAGACCACCTGCACCGCCACGGAGAGCGTCTCCACGGCGAAGACGAAGCCAGCAACCACGAGGACGAGCTCGAGCCGCAGCAGGATCGCCACGGCCGCAAGCGCGCCGCCGAGTCCGAACGAGCCGACATCACCCATGAACACCCGCGCAGGGTGGAGGTTGTAGTAGAGAAAGCCGCCGATCGCTCCCGCGATCGCCAGGCTGAAGGTGGCGAGGGAGAAGACACCCTCGGAAACCGCGAAGGCGGCGAAGAGCATGGCCACGATGAGGCCGAGCCCTCCGGCGAGACCGTCCAGCCCATCGCTCAGATTCACCGCATTCGTCGTCGCCACGCCGGTCGCCAGCACCAGCAGGAGAAAGAGTGCCGGATCAGGCTGCCACATGATGTGCGTGAAAGGGATGCGCACATCCGTGCCGATGTTGAGCGGGCCGATCGCGAGTGCGCCGAAGCCGAGGCCGAGCAGGGCACCAAGGCCCAGCTTGGTCCTCGCACGCACTCCGAGGGGCCGGTGCAGGCGCACCTTGATGAAGTCGTCGGCAAAGCCGATGAGTCCATTGCCCCAGGCGAAGGCGATGGCTGCCCACATCAGGTCGTCGCGCGGTCCCAGCGCCAGGGCCGCGACGGTCCCTGCCACCAGGAAGAGGAGGCCGCCCATCATCGGCGTGCCGGTCTTCGCCTGATGCGACGCTGGGCCGACCTCGCGCACCGTCTGTACCAGGTGCAGCGAACGCAGAAGCGGCAACATCACTGGGCCGAGAGCAAAGGCGAGCAGGAAGCCAGCCCCGAGAGACCAGAGCGGACTCACGATGTCACCTCCAGCCAACCGGATAGTGCGCGCTCAAGACCAATCGCCCGCGATGCCTTGAACAGCACCACATCGCCTTCCCTGCAGGACCGCCTGAGCCACGGCACCACCGCGCCGACCTCCGTGAGGGCCACGGCCTCAGCTCCCTCGGCGCGCGCCGATTCCGCTACGAGGGAGGCGTACTCTCCCACCGCGAGCACCACGTCCGCGCTGCGGGCGGCCGCGCGCCCCATGTCACGATGCAGCGCGGCCTCCTCGGCGCCGAGTTCCCGCATGTCGCCCAGCACGGCGATGCGTCGGCCGGTGCAGGGCAACTCCTTGAGCAGTTGCAACGCCACTTCGAGCGACTGCGGTGATGCATTGTAGGTATCATCGATCGCCGTCATGCCCCTGGCTGCCAATACGCGCAGCCGCCCATGCGGCGGCTCGGCGCGCGAGAGCGCCTCGGCCGCCGCCGCAAGATCCACACCGGCAGCAAGGGCGCCACCCATGGCCAGGGCCGCATCGAACGCTGCGCCCTCGCCGACCAGCTGCAACCGGCACGTGACGTTCTCCGATCCGTACGAAAGGTGCAGCAGGCTCCCCTCCACGCCCAGGCTCTCGCTGCCCAGGATGCGCAGGTCGGCTGCCCGGCTTCTGCCCACGAGCAGCACCCGGTGGGGTGCGGACAGACGCAGGAAGTCGAGCCAAGGGTCGTCCGCGTTCAGGACAGCGGTGCCATCCTGAGGCAAGGCGCTGAGGAGTTCGGACTTGGCACGTGCGATTGCCTCGACGCTGCCCAGAATCTCGAGGTGCGCATGACCGATCACCGTGACGATGCCAATGCGCGGTCTGAGGATGGCCGCGAGTCTCGCGATCTCACCGCGTCCGCGCATCCCGAGCTCGAAGACCGCGCCGCGGTGCCAGCCCGAGAGACCGAAGAGCGCCAGCGGCATGCCGATATCAGAATTGAAGTTCCCCGGGTTGCGGAAGACCGGACCGAGCGGCGCCATGGCCGCTGCCCACAGCTCCTTGGTTGTCGTCTTGCCGACGGATCCGGTCACAGCGCCGACGAGCCCCTCGTAGGCGTCGGCCATCCTCCGCGCAGCAGCCAACAGCGCCCGCCTGACATCGTCCACCAGGACCGCAGGGACGCTTGGCGGCAGATTGAGGGGCTGCTCCATCAGCACGGCCTCCGCTCCGGCGGCGAGGGCTCTCTCCACATAGAAGTGACCGTCCGTGTGCTCGCCGCGCACTGCGACGAAGAGGTCTCCCGGTTGGACCTTCCGCGAGTCGACGCTGGCGTGCGCGATCGCCCATTCAGGATTCCCCTGCACCAGCCGGCCGTGCGTCGCCACGACCAGTTCCCCGATGTTCAACGAAGCTCCTCCAGGGCAGCTGCCGCCTCTTCGCGGTCGCTGAAATGTTCCACCAGGTCGCCCAGCAGCTGATAGTCTTCGTGTCCCTTGCCTGCAATGACGACGGCGTCGCCTGGTCGCGCGTCTCGCATGGCCAGGCGGATGGCGAGCCGGCGGTCGAGCTCACGGACATAGTTGCCCTTGCCGAGCTCCCGAATGCCCGACTCGATCTGGGCGATGATGACGGCGGGATCCTCCGATCGCGGGTTGTCCGTCGTCAGGTAGAGCTGATCCGCGAGCGACGCCGCCAATGCCCCCATCTGCGGTCGCTTGCCGCGATCGCGATCGCCGCCGCAGCCGAATACGATCAAGACCTTCCCGGGGGTGATCTCACGCACGGCTCCAAGCAGCTTGGCGATGCCGTCCGGCGTATGCGCATAGTCGACAATCACCGAGAAGGGCTGGCCCCGATCTACGCGCTCGAACCGGCCTGGCGGGGCGGGCGCATCTTCGAGCGCTGCTGCGACATCCTCGAGCGCGACGCCCGCGCCAAAGGCGCAGGACGCAGCCGCAAGAGCGTTCTGGACATTGTAGAGGCCAGCGATGGGCAGGTGGACAGGGACCTCGCTCTGCCCTGCCACCAGGGTGAACCGGCTGCCGTCCGCGCGCAGTTCGATTCCGCGCGCCACGAGATCGGCAGGGGCGTTGATTCCGAAGCGGATCGGACGGCCGCGCAGTTGACGCGTGAAAGCGGTCGCAGCCGGATCGTCGACATTGACGACACCGAAGCCGTCCGGAGGAATCATCGCGAACAGCCTGAGCTTCGCCGCGAGGTAGCGGTCGAACGTGCCGTGGTAGTCGAGATGATCCTGTGTCAGGTTCGTGAACACCGCTCCGGTGAACTCGACGCCGTGCACGCGGCCCATGTCGAGCGCGTGCGAGGACACTTCCATGACGACGTCCTGCGTGCCGAGTTCAAGCATCCGCGCGAACCACCGCTGCAGGTCGGTCGCCTCGGGAGTCGTGCGGTGCGCCTTCTCGGCGTGTCCCCCGACCGTCTGCTCGACGGTGCCGATGAGGTCCACCTTGCGGCCGGCGCGGCGGAGAATGTGACGAAGCAGGTACGTCGTCGTCGTCTTGCCGTTCGTGCCTGTGATCCCGAAGATGCGCAGGCTGCGCGTCGGCTCGCCATGCACCCTCGCAGCCAGGACGCCCAGGGCATCGCGCGTGTCGTCCACGACGATGGCGGGAACGCCCGGCGGCACCTCCCCCTGGCGGCTCACGCACACCGCAGCGGCCCCTGCCGCCACGGCATCCTCGATGAAGCCATGCCCATCATGGATTCTGCCTACGATGGCGCAGTAGAGGTCCCCGGGCCCCACCTCACGCGAGTCGTGCTGCACGTCGCCGACCTTGACGTCCTCTCCGACGACCAGTCCGATGCCTTGGGCCAGTTCCGAAAGCTGCATGCACCCATAACCTCCGACAGCTACCCGCTGCACTTCCAGTATGATGGCATTGTCTACGTGTTATGCGGATCCGGGTGCGACATCGCGTGCACCCAGACCGTGGCGCCCAAGGGCAGGCTGCTGCCTGGCGCGGGCTCCTGCTCCACCACCCTGCCCTCGCCGTCCACGCGCAGGCGCAGTCCGACGCGATCGAGCGCCAGAGCGGCAGCGTCCACCGTGTCGCCTCGCAGGTCCGGTACCGTGACCTCACCGCCCTGGCCGAGGTACACGAGCACCTGCGAACCGGGTTGGATCGCCGCACCGGCGGGGGGGAACTGGTCTGTCACCCGGCTGCCGGGGCCGATCAGATTGGCACTCAGGCCGATAGCCTTGAGGGACGTCTGGGCCGTATGACCGGTCATGCCCGTGAGATCCGGCAACGGCCGCGGCGGCGACGCCTGCGGCGGTATCTTGAGCGCGGCGAGGACACGGCTCATAGCCCGCCCCACCACCGGTGCGGCGATCTGCCCGCCGTAATAGGGGCCCACCGGCTCGAAGATCTGGACCAGCATCGCAACCTGCGGCGACTGGGCGGGCCCGAAGCCGACAAAGGATGAGATGTACTTGCCTTCGACGTAGCGCCCGTTGATCACCGCCTGGGCTGTTCCGGTCTTCCCGGCCAGATCGTAGCCGGGAATCTGTGCGGGTCGACCGCTTCCCTTGCGCACCACGCCCTCAAGCAGCCGCACAGCGGTCTGCGCCGCGGATTTCGGCACGATCTGCTCCGATACTCCCTGCCAGCGGCTCACTACTTTCCCGGCAGGCGTCTCGATCTCCTTCATCAGATGTGGCTGGTGCCAGGTCCCGCCATCCGCGATGGCGCCGATGGCGGAGATGAGGCTGATGGGCGTAAGGGCGAGGGTCTGGCCGAATGCCATCGTCGCGAGATCGATGGGTTTGACGCGGGATTGTGGCGGCACGATCGATCGGGCCTCGCCCGGCAGGTCGATGCCGGTCGCGCCGAGCACCCGGAACTTCTGGAGATAGTCGTAAAATCTCGAGGTGCCGAGCCGCAGGCCTACCTCGATGAACCCGACGTTGCACGAGTGGGCCACCACGTCCGCGAACGTGAGCGAACCGTGCCCGGAACGCTTCCAGCAGCGCAGCGGGACCCCGTCGACGCGCACGAATCCGGGGTCGTAGAAGCCCGAACTCGGAGTCACCACACCCTGGGCGAGCGCGGCTGCGGCCGTGATGGCCTTGAACGTCGAACCCGGCGGCAGGACGTCGCTAACGGCCGCGTTGCGACGCTCCGCCGTCGTATAGGCGGCAAATTCGCTCGGGTCGTAGGAGGGATCGAGGGCCATGCCCAGCACGCCGCCCGTGCGCACATCGAGCACCAGCACGCTGACCAGTTTTGCCCCGGTATCGCGCCTTGCCGTCTCGGCGGCCTCGGCCGCAATCTGCTGCACGTCCGAGCGCAGCGTGAGCACCACCGTGTCGCCCGCCTTGGGCGCCGTGTAGCTGACCCGCGGCTGGGCGAGAGGGCGGTTGTAGGCATCCATCTCAATGCCGATCTGTCCGTTCGTGCCGCGCAGCACGCTGTCATAGGAGCGCTCGATTCCCTCGAGTCCCTGATTGTCGATGCCCGAGAAGCCGAGCACCGCCCCCGCGAGCTTGCCGTTCGGATAGACGCGCGTCGCCTGGGGTGCCAGACCGATTCCGGCAATATGCAGCGCACGGATCGCCGCGACCTGTTGGTCGTTCAGTTTGCGCGCCAGCCAGACGAAGGTGGTTCGCTGCTGCAGTAACTTCAAGAGACGGTCCGGCGTCGTGTGCAAAGTCGCGGCGAGTTCCACTGCGACCCGGCTCCGATCCGGCACCTGGCGCGGTACGGCGTACAGTTGGTAGGTCGTGCGGGATCCGGCGAGTACGACACCGTCTGCGGTGGCGATCTCGCCGCGCGGTGCGCCCACCGGAATCTTGCGCAGGCGCACCTGCTGTCCCGTCTGGGCGAGCTTGGGCCCGCGGACCAGCATGACGAACGAGGTGCGTATGAGAAGTGCCACGACGATCGCCAGGACCAAATAGAGCGCCGCGAGCATGCGGCGCCGTTGGGTTCCCGTAGGCGGCACTACGCATCCCTCCGTTCTGTTACATGCCGGTCACCGCCCTGGTGATCGACTCGATCAATGCACCCACCGCGGCCATTACTCCGGTCTTGTGTGTGTCGGCGCGGGATGGGGCCGTAGCGGCAGGGCTGCCGCCAGGCACCGTCACCGCCAGCACCGGGGGCGCCGGTGCAAGGTTCAGCTTCGACGCCACTGCAGCGAGGCGTCCCGCTGAAGTGAGCGCCGCGACTTGGCCCTCAAGCGCGAGCTCCTGCGCCTGAGCGACCTGGAGCTGGGCCTGCGTGCGGTCGATGGCGTACCCGACCTGCGCAGCCACTGCAAAACGCGAGACTGCCAGGATCGCCACGATCACGGTGACGCTCCAACGCATGTAGAAAGTGCGCATCTGCAGCTGCGGGCGAACCTTGCGACGGAACTTTGGTGCCTCGACAGCTGTGTCGACCAAGCGCCTCTCCGGGACCATCGCTATGCCTCCTCCGACGCTGGAAGAACGATCGCGACCCGCAGCTTGGCGCTGCGCGCGCGGGGATTGCGCTCATGCTCTGCGGGACTGGCCTGCAGAGGTTTCTTCGTTGTCTGGCGGTAGGGCGGGGCCTGAAACCGCCGCTTGACGATCCGGTCCTCGAGGGAATGGAAGCTGATCACTGCAACGCGCCCCCCTGGGCGGACGACGGCAGGTGCCGCATCGAGCAGGGCCGCCAATGCTCCCAGCTCGTCGTTGACGGCAATCCTGAGCGCCTGAAACGTACGGCGGGCGGGATGCCCTTGCCCCTTGCCCGAGGACACGGCCGAAGCTACGATCGCCCTGAGCTCGCCCGTCGTCCGGATCGGCCGGTGTGCAACGATGCGCTGTGCCACACGCCTTGCGTGCCGCTCCTCGCCGTAGTCCCGAATGATGCGGGCGATCTCAGCCTCATCCCAGCCATTGACGATGTCGTACGCGGACAGCGGCTGGGACGGATCCATACGCATGTCGAGCGGCCCATCACTGCGGAAGGAGAACCCTCGCTCGGCTCGGTCAATCTGGGCAGACGACACGCCGAGGTCCACGAGAAGCGCGTCAGCAGGGAGAAAGCCCGCCGCTTCCGCGATCGCTGCCACATCGCGAAAGTTGCCGTGACGCAATTCGGCTTCGGCTGGCAGGCGCTGCGCGGCAGAGGCGAGTGCGTCCGGATCCTGGTCGATGCCGAGGAGCCTGCCCCCGGGTGCGATGGCCGCCCAGATGGCTACAGCGTGGCCCGCAAAGCCGACCGTGCCATCGATGACGATGGCACCTGGCTTGAGGTCGAGTTCCTGCAGCACCTCCGCAAGAAGCACAGGCTGATGAATCGGCTTCATTAAAGCAGCCCCAGTTTGCCGAGGGTTTCCGCAAGTTGCTCGGGTGAGGTCTGACTTTCTTC
>JAJYNV010000247.1 GCA_021786135.1 Bacillota bacterium | reverse complement strand
TCGGCATCCAGGTGAGCATCTGCCAGGGCGTCTCGATGGCGAGGCGCTACGGCTGGACGATCGCGATGGCCGGCGAGGACCTCTCCTGTCCGATCGCCTCGGTGGCGTTCGCCTTCCGCAAACCGCCGGACTTCTATGCCGAAGGCCGCCTGGCGGAGGGCATGTACGCCAAGGATCGGGATGCCGCTCTGCGCACCGAGGCGAGCGTGGCGCGCGCGGAGCTGTCGGGCACCGTCCTCGTCGGTCCGCTGCGCACCGCGCGCTTCGAACCGGAAGTGGTCGCCGTCTACGGCAATTCGGCGCAGGTGATGCGCATGGTCGCCGCCGCGCTCTTCGAGACGGGCGGCAGCATCACGTCGGAATTCAGTGCACGGGCCGACTGCGCGGAGATCGTGAACCGCACGCGCCAGACAGGAAGGCCGCAGGTGATCCTGCCGTGCTACGGCGACCGCGTGTTCGGGCAGACCCAGGATCACGAGATGGCCTTCACCCTGCCCTGGGTGGACGCCGATGCCTTTGCGCGAGGGCTTGCCGGTACCCATCAGGGCGGCGTGCGTTACCCGATCCCCCATTATCTGCGCTATACGGCCGACTACCCGGAGACCTACGAGACGGTGAAGTCCATCTGGCGCGAAGAGGAATCCCGCGGCGAGGGGTAGCCAGAGCGGATGAACGGTGAAAGGCGGCCCCTCGCAGGGAGCCGCCTTCCGTCTCGGAGCTGCTTGTATACTTAGCCTACTTTGCCCACTTCTGAGAGACCGGCGAGAGTGCCAGCGAGGCTCGCCAGGTTGTTGGGCACGAGGATCTTGGTGGCCTGCCCGTTGGAGACCCGTTCGAGCGCCTCCAGGCTGCGCATGGTGAGGACCGCCTGCAGCGTTTCCGGTGAGCCGCCCTGCGCCAGGTATGCGCCGTAAACCTTGGCGATGGCCTGGGCATCGGCGTCGGCGACGGTGAGGGTGGCCTGCGCCCGACCTTCAGCCTCGGTGATGGCTGCCTGGCGCTGGCCCTCGGCGGCGAGAATGGCGGCCTGCTTCTGGCCCTCCGCCGTGTTGATGGCCGCGTGGCGCTGGGCATCCGCGATCTTCTGCTGCTCCATCGACTGCTTCATCTCAGGCGGCAGCTGGAAGTCCCGGATGGCCACCTGCTCGACGCGGAATCCCCAGCCAGCCGTCTTCTCGTCGAGTTCCTTGCGCAGTTCCGCGTCGATCTTGTCGCGTGCGGCCATGGCCTCGGAAAGGTGCATCTCGGCGATGACGCGGCGGATGGTGGAGAACATGATCGCCTGCACCGTCTCCACGGGATTCTGGATCTCGAAGAGGAAATCCCGCGGATTGACCACGCGGAAGACGAAGTAGGCATCGATCACCGGTGAGACGTTGTCGGCCGTCAGGACCGGCGAGGCCGGCATCTGGATCGTCTGCGAGCGCGTCGAGACGCGGCGCATCGTCTCAAGGAACGGAATGATCAGTGCGATGCCCGGCTGGACGGCCCGACTGAAGCGACCGAAGCGGATGACGACACCCATGGTGCCCTGCTGTACGAAGCGGACGCCGAGAAAGACCAGGATGACGATAATCAGGATGATCCACAAGGTTGCGCTCACGAGCGCCACTCCTCTCGAAACCTCCGGGCCCTTGCCGCAAGGCATTCGCCCGCGTCGGAAGGATTTCTACAGGAGAGGCTTAGATATCCTGCCTAGTGCAGGGGCCGTGGCTGGTGCACCTCATCCGGCATGGGATCGAGATATTCGGCGCCTTCTTCCTCCAGCGGTCCCAGCGGCAGCCGACAGCCGGTGACGGCAGCCGTCATAGGGTTCAGGGCGACCAGGTCCTGGCGGCTGAGTTCCGCGAGCGCGGCTTTGCCCAGTGCGCGCATGCCGATTTCGATCTCCGCGCTGCTCGAGCGCAGGAAGGCAGTGGCGTTGCGCTCCGCATCCGAGCCGGAGAAGCGCCTCTGGTCGCTGCCGTGCGCGAAGATCATGCTGTAGGGCGGTTCCCAGGGCAGGAGGTTCACCGCCTGCTGCGCGACGCTCGCGACTACCAGGCTGGTGCCGACATAGCAGGCGTCGGCTCCGAGGGCAAGGGCCTTGAGGCAGGTACCCGGCGTGTGGAGGCCGCCGGCCGCCAGCAGGCTGACGCCTGCGCGCCGACCGCTCCGGCGCAGATGGGCGTCCGCACGTGCGACCGCATGCATGGTCGGCAGGCCGAAGTCGTCCTGGAGGATGGCCGGGCCGCCATGGGTGCCGCCTTCCGCCCCGTCGAGGCAGATGAAGTCGAGCGGCACCGCCGCGAGAGCGTCAAGATCCTGCTCCAGTTGATCTGTGGCTGCCAGTTTGAGGCCCACGGGCACCTCGTAGGCTTCCTGCAGCCGTTCGACGATCCGCTTGAGGTCGCCGACGCCGGCGACACCCGCGAGGCGTCCCTCGATCAGCGCATCGCTGCCTGGGGCGAGGCCGAAAGCCTTGCGCTGGTCCTTGCCGACGCCGTCCGCAGGGGTCCTGATGGGTGCCCCGGCCTGGGCTCCCTGCCCGATCTGAATCTCGATGGCGTCGGCGGACGCCAGGAGCTGAGGGTGGTTCTGGGGCGACATCGGCCAGGTGCCGCGGTGGAACTGGACGATCAGCTTGCGCGCCGCGCGCCGTTCCTCGGCCAGGAAGGCCTCGCCGGTGTTGGTCGCGGTGCCCGCCTGGTTTGCGGCGCGAGCCAGCGCCACCTTGAGATCCTTCGTCAGCGCGCCGCCGTAGGACATGCCGGCCACGAGCAGCGGTGTCTCGACGCGGAGGGGATGCTTGGCCCTGGGACCGATCACGACCGACAGGTCCACCTTGGCGTCCGCGTTGAGAGGGGAGCGGCCGATCTGTGCCGGATTGAAGAGCAGGTCGCGCCATGGCGACAACTGCCTCGGAGTGCCGAGCGGACGCACGATCACCTTGCCGTCGGAGCCCGCGCGCAGCATTGCTTCGCCCATGGTCTGCGGGCCCAGCCGCTGCATGGTGTTGATGAAGCTCATGACGTTGCCGGTGTAACTCTCCCGCACGAGGATTGCGGTGAAGCGGCGCCCGAGGGCCTGCATGAGCGGCGTGAACGTCGCAGCGAGGACGATGAGAAGCAGGAGACTGGCGACAAGGCTACCGATAAGAGCCCAAAGAAAAGACACCGCGGATTGCACCTCCGCGGTGTACTATTCCCGTGCGCGCTCAGGCCTCTGCGCCAAACAGGAGGCGGGCCAGTTCCTCCTCGCGCTCGCTCTGAGCGACCGCGATCACGCGATCGCCCTTCAGAAGCTGCGTGCGGCCGTCAGGCACGATCACGCCCCCGGCGCGCAGGATGGCGACCAGCAGGGTGCTGGGCGGCAGCCTGAGGTCTGCGACGGCCTTGCCGAGCATCGGCGATGTCGCCATCAGATCGATCTCGAACAGGTTGACCTTGCCCGCGGCCAGGGGCAGGAGCTTCTGGATGTGGCGCGTGTCCACCTCGCGCTGGATCAGATCCGTGATGATCTGCGTCGAACTGACGGCTGTGCCTGCGTTCAGGACGCGGAAGAGCGCCTCGTTCTTCGGGTTGTTGACGCGGCCGATGGTGCGCTGGACGTTGAAGAAGGTCCGGGCGACCTGGCAGGTGACGAGGTTCGTCTCATCCTGGCCGGTCACGGCGGTCAGGACCTGTGCCCGGGCTGCGCCCGCCAGCTCGAGGCCGGCTGGCGTGGAACCGTCGGCGTGCACGAGGATTTCGCCGAGGTCCAGCTCAAGCTTGCGGCACACCTTCTCGTCGCGCTCGACGATCGCCACCTCATGCCCTTCGGCGAGCAGGGTCTTTGTCAGGTAGTATCCGACCTTCCCGCCGCCGACGACGATCACGTACATATGCCCTTGCCGGTTGCGCAGGAGCGCACCGGCCGATCCTCCTTTGAGGTTCAGCGTTCGCCGGTTCGAGGAGCCTCTGCCTTCCAGCCCGACTGAAGCGTCTCGAACAGGGCGTCAGCCGCGAGCTGCGTCGGGCAGACGGCCTCGATGCCGAACGTCTTGAGCAGCGGCCCCGTGCGAGGCTCGTTCACCCGAGCCACCACATGCCCGACCTTGAAGATCTGCTCCGCCGTCTGAGCGATCATGATGTTGGCGTTGTCGTGGTCCGTGACGGCGACGAGCGCGTCGCACTCCTCGGCGCCAGCCTGTCGCAGCACGTCGACGTCGATGCCTGTGCCCAGAACCTGCGCAACATCCCCAAGGTCGGCGATGCGCTCGAACCTCTGCGGATTCCAGTCCACGACGGTCACGCGGTGCCCGGCTTCGGACAGGCTGCGTGCCAGGGACGATCCCAGCCGACCGCATCCTACGACTATAATGAACATGAGACGCTCCCTCCGCAGTGACAGGAAGTTGGGGTGGCGGCATGACCGAGCAGTCGGCGGGCGGCATCGTGGTGCGAGGCGAAGAAGTGCTGATGATACGTGATCGCTATGGCCGCTGGACGTTTCCCAAGGGACACATCGAAGCGGGAGAGACACCGAGAGAGGCCGCCGTGCGTGAAGTTCTTGAGGAAACCGGTGTGCGGGCAGTTCCCGGCGAGAGGCTGGGGCAGGTGGGCTATGCGCTCTCCGGGGGCAACGACAAGCAGGTGACGTACTTCTTCATGACCTATGAGGAAGGCGAGGTGCACGCATTGCAGGCCGAGATCTCTGAGGCGCGATGGCTCGGATTCGCAGAGGCGCAGGAGCAGGTCCAGCGGCACGGCTACCCCGGCTATCGCGTTCTGCTGCGCAAGGCGTTGGAGATTCACTCCAGGTGACCTACCGCCGGTTTTCCTCCCACCTTCGCAAAAAGGGACCGACCGCATCGCGGACGGTCCCTGGAATACTGGTCGGGGAGACAGGATTTGAACCTGCGACCTCTGCGTCCCGAACGCAGCGCGCTAGCCAAACTGCGCCACTCCCCGAAGCACACCGAAAGTATAGAGGCCGCAAGGGTCGCTGTCAAACGCCGAGAGTTGCGCAAATAGGCCTGTCCAACGACTTCCGCGATAGGACCAAGGGAGATTGTGAACGCACATGGATCTACGGCTGATCATTGGTACCGCAGGGCATGTCGACCATGGCAAGACCGCGCTCATCCGGGCATTGACGGGGCACGAGACCGACCGGCTGCCGGAGGAGCGCGCACGCGGCATCTCGATCGAGCTCGGCTTCGCACCCTTCACGCTGCCGTCGGGCCAGCGTGCCGCGATCGTCGACGTCCCCGGCCACGAGCGCTTCATCCACCACATGGTCGCCGGCGCCCAGGGCATGGATCTCGTGCTGCTCGTCGTGGCGGCGGACGAGGGTGTCATGCCGCAGACCCGTGAGCATCTCGAGATCCTGTCGCTGCTTGGAGTGGCGGAGGGCATTGTCTGCCTCACGAAGATCGACCTCGTGGATGCGGAGTGGCGGGAACTGATCGAGGCGGACCTGCGCCAGGAGCTGAAGGGAACGTTTCTGGCCGACGCGCCTATGGTCGGCATCTCAGCCGTGACCGGCGAGGGCATCGCAGAACTTGAGGCGCTGCTCGAGGCGGCCGTGGCGCGCCTCAGGCCGCGAAGCGCCCTGGGACCCGTCAGGCTGCCGATCGACCGCGTCTTCACCCTCGCGGGGTTCGGCACCGTCGTCACAGGCACGCTCGCCAGCGGCGAAATCGCGCTCGAAGACCGGCTGGAACTCGTGCCGGGCCGTGTGCCCGTGCGCGTGCGCGGTCTGCAGTCGCACGGCGAGACGCGCGAGCGCTGTCGCGCAGGCGAGCGCACCGCGGTCAACCTGACGCAGATCGACCGCGACCAGGTGGAGCGCGGTCAGGTCCTCGCCACGCCTGGCAGCGTGCGCGATACGTCGCAGGTGACACTCCACGTCAAGCTTCTAGCCGACGCACCGCCTCTGCCCACAAGGGCGCGCGTGCGGCTGCACATCGGCACTACGGAGGTCATCGGGCGGGTGGTGCCGCTCAGCGTTCAGGAGATTCCCCCGGGCGGGGACGATTTCGTGCGCTTCCGCGGCGAGACGGCCTTTCCGGCCGTGGTGCGGGACCGCGTCGTCCTGCGCAGCTTCTCCCCCGCACGCACCATCGGCGGTGGACTCGTGCTCGACCTCAGCGGTCGGCAGCGCCGCGGCCATCCCGAGGATATCGAGGAGCTGCGGCGCAGGCAGCAGGCATCGCCTGCCGACATGGTGCTGGGCGCGGTGCGGCGGCGCTTTGTGGCCGACGTGCACTCGCTCGCGACCGAGCTCGGGGTCGATGACGCGACGGTGGCGGGCGCCGTGCGGGACCTCGAGGGCGAAGGCAGGCTGCGACGCCTGGGCGAGCTGTATGTGGACCGCGAGGAACTCGAGCGGCGGCTTCAGGTCGTGGATGACCGCATGCAGGCGCTTTGGCAGGCGGACCCTTTGTGGCGCGGACTCGACCGAGCCCAGTGGCGCCGTGAAGCGGTGGTGGAGCTTGGCGTGCGCGATGCCGCCCAGCTTGCGGGGGAACTGGCGGAGGAACGGCGCATCAGGCTGGAGGGCGAGCGCGTACGCCCCGCGGGGGAGAACTTGGCGATGCCCGAGGAACTGCGCAGCCTCTTGCGCGACCTCCAGTCGTTCGTGGCATCGGGTGGGCTTCAGCCGTCTGCGCCGCAGGATTGGTCGCGGGCACGGGAACTTGCGCCGCAGCGCGTGCAGGATCTCGTCAGCTACCTCGTGGAGCGCGGCGAGCTCGTGCGGACATCCGATCTCTACTTCTCGCCTCAGGCGATCCGCGAGGCGGAGGCGAAGGTGCGCGCCTGCCTTGCCGACGGCCGCGAGGCCACGACCGCCGAACTCCGCGAGGCACTCGGCACGACGCGCAAGTTCGCTGTTCCGCTGCTCGAACACTTCGATCAGGTGCGCCTGACACGACGATTCGGCGATGTGCGCCGGCTGATCGCGACAGAGGAGGCGCGCGGCGATGCCCCTTGAAATCCATGTGGCCGTACGCAAGCTGCCCAGGCACGGGCTCATGTGGAGCGGCGACCAGGCGCAGGTGGTCGAGCGGGCGCGCGGCGGCGTCTCGCTGATCATGGCCGACGGCCAGGGCAATGGCGAAGCGGCGCGGCGCACGGCGCTCCTCGTGGCGAACCGCTGTGCCAACCTGATTTCGGAGGGCGCGCGCGACGGCGCGACGGCCCGTGCGGTACATGACCTCCTGTACGCCCAGCGGGGCGGGAAAGTCTCCGCGACGCTCACGATCGTGTCCGCCGATCTCGAGGCGAAGGCGCTGCTCGTCTCGCAGAACGGTCCCGACGTCGTCCTAGTGCGCAGACAGGGCGTGGTGGAACAGCTGCTGTGTCCGTACGGTCCGATCGGGGTCGATCCCACGACGAAACCCTTCGTGCATGAGTTCCCGCTCAGCGAGGGGACGATCATCGTAGCGCTGTCAGACGGCGTGCTCGCTCCGGACCGCTGGTCCCAGAGCCATGCGGTCCTCGACGGCATCGCGGAACTGGTGCGTCAGGCCGCGGCAGGCGGGAGCGAGGACCTTGGGCAGGCGATCCTCGACCTTGCGCACGGTCGGTCCCAGGGGCGGCCAAAGGATGACATGACGGTGGGGGTGTTCGGCATCTGCAGCGTCCCAGAGGCGACGGCACGAGTCTTCAGCCTGCACCTGCCGGCGTAGAATGTCGGTGCCCATAGCGATCGTCGGTGTGTCCGCCGCGGGAAAGTCGACGCTGGCGCAGCAGCTGCAGCTGCGCGGATATGACGCGCACTGTCTGCCGCAGGAGCATTCGAGCGTCCGCGACCTTGCGCTCGAGTTGGGCTACGACCATGTCGTGGTGCTCGACGCGGAGATCGAGACGGTGCGTGGCCGGCGTCAGGTGGGTTATGGAGCGGAGCGTGTGCTGACGGAACGGGAGCGGCTCAAGGAAGTCATCGCCCGTGCCGTGATCCACCTGCACACTGACGGCCTCGCCCCCGGGGAGGTGGCGGACCGCGTGGAGGCCGCCTTGCGCAGGAAGGGAGTTGAACCTGATCGCCGTAACGCTTGAAACCATCTCAGGACGGCAGGACGTGCACGAGTTCGTGCTGGCGGCGAACGCCGCTCTACGGGCCATGGGATACACGGAGCATGGTACCCGCCATGTCGGCCTCGTG
The DNA here is from genome assembly GCA_021786135.1 of Bacillota bacterium. Classification (GTDB taxonomy): domain Bacteria; phylum Bacillota; class Sulfobacillia; order JAJZYS01; family JAJYTV01; genus JAJZQO01. Next base: position 934 of record JAJYNV010000247.1, on the reverse strand, counting down.
GCGAAGATTGCCCGGAGGGTGCTCACAGAACTCGGCTATCCCCAGCGCGATGCCGAACTGGCGGCCATTGCCGGCTACCTCCACGACATCGGCAACATCGCGGGGCGCGACCACCATGGCCAGTCGTCCGCGATGCTCGCCTATCCCATTCTGCGCGAGGCGGGCATGCCATCCGCCGAGATCGCCCTCGTTCTCGGCGCCATCGGCAACCATGAGGAGGAGTATGGCGAGGCGGTCTCCCCGATCTCCGCGGCCCTCATCCTCGCCGACAAGTCCGACGTGCACATCAGCCGTGTCCAGACCGAGGATCCGGCGCAGTACGACGAACACGACAGGGTGAATGCCGCGGTGCGTCGCAGCCAGCTAGTGATCGACCAGGGGGCCGCCTCGATCACGCTGGCGCTTGAGATCGACGACTCGATCACGCCGATGGACTATTTCGAGATCTTCCTGAGCCGCATGGTCATGTGCCGGCGCGCAGCCGAGGTGCTGCACTGCCGCTTCAGCCTGACGGCGAACGAGCACAAGCTGCTCTAGATGCGGTCAGGACCCATGGATGGTCCACATGGGCCCTCGTCTGCCATTTGCCCGCGGTGGACCATGTGGCGCGCTTCCCGTATAATGCCGTGTGGACTTCCATTCGTCGTGGAGGAGGACAAGCCGTGCGCGGCCGCGGAATTATCGGCCTCATCCTGATCGTGGTCGTGGTGGCCGCAGTGTACGCGTACTTCACCGCGGTCAGCCCGATCACGCGCTATGTGAAAGAAGGACTCGATCTCAAGGGCGGCGTCCACGTCGTTCTGCAGGCCACCAAGCCTGCAACGCATGCCGACATGCAGAAGGCGGAGACGATCATCGCCTACCGCGCCAACAAGCTGGGCATCTCGGAACCGTCGATCCAGCTCCAGGGAACGAACCAGATCATCGTCGACCT
>JAJYNV010000162.1 GCA_021786135.1 Bacillota bacterium | reverse complement strand
CGCCGGGTTTGTCCTTGAAGACCCGGTTCACGCGCGCGATCGCCTGCATGAGTCCATGTCCACGCATCGGCTTGTCCACGTACATCGTGTGCAGGGAGGGGGCGTCGAACCCGGTGAGCCACATGTCACGCACGATCACGAGCCTGAAGGGGTCCGTCGGGTTACGGAAGCGATTGGCCAGCGCCTCACGCCGTGCTTTATTGCGGATATGCGGTTGCCAGTCGGCTGGGTCGGATGCCGAGCCCGTCATCACGATCTTGATCTCACCTTTGTCGTCGTCTTCGCTCGCCCAGGTAGGCCGCAGCTTGACGATCTCACGATAGAGATCGACGCAGATGCGCCGACTCATGCAGACCACCATGGCCTTGCCGTCCATCGCCTCACGCCGCTTCTCGAAGTGCTCGACGATGTCCAGCGCGACGAGTTTCAGGCGCTTCTTGGCACCGACCACCGCTTCGAGCTGGGCCCACTTGCTCTTAAGCTTCTCCTTGCGTTCGACCTCTTCGCCCTCGGTGGCCTCCTCGAAGTCGGGGTCGATCTTGGGCCGCTCGTCCTCGTCGAGCGCAAGCTTAGCGAGCCGGCTCTCGTAGTAGATTGGCACCGTGGCCCCGTCGGTCACCGCGCGCTGGATGTCGTAAACGCTGATGTAGTCCCCGAAGACCGCGCGCGTGTTGGCGTCGGCCTGTTCGATGGGCGTGCCGGTGAAGCCGATGAACGAGGCGTGCGGTAGAGCGTCGCGCATGTGCCGCGCGAAGCCGTCAACGAAGTCGTACTGGCTACGGTGAGCCTCATCGGCGATCACCACAATGTTGCGGCGAGAGGACAAGCAAGGGTGCCGGTCACCCCTCTCCTCGGGGAAGAATTTGTGGATAGTCGTGAAAACCACACCGCCCGCTTCCACCGTGAGCAGCTTGCGCAGGTGCGCGCGGCTTTCGGCCTGTACGGGCGGCTGGCGCAGCAGGTCCTGACAGCGTGAGAAAGTCGCGAAGAGCTGGTCGTCGAGGTCGTTTCGATCGGTGAGCACCACGATGGTCGGGTTCTCCATCGCCGGCTCGCGGATGATGCGGCCGGCGTAGAACGCCATGGTCAGGCTCTTGCCCGAACCCTGCGTGTGCCAGACGACGCCGATGCGCCTGTCGCCCGGCCTGCCTCCAGGTTTGCGGCCCGCCTCGTAGCGGCCGCTCACCTCGACCACCCGCTCCGCCGCGCGTAGCGTCTCGGCCACGGCGATCCGTACGGCGTGGAACTGGTGATAGCCAGCCATCTTCTTGACGAGGCGCCCACTCCCGTCGTCCTCGAAGACAATGAAGTCGCGCACCAGGTCGAGGAAGCGCCGTTTCTCGAACAGCCCCTCGATCACCACCTGCAGCTCAGGAACGTGATTCTCAGCGAGCCGCTCGCCCGCGATCGTGCGCCAGGGCTTGAACCATTCGCGTCCGGCGCCGAGTGCTCCGACGCGCGCCTCGACGCCGTCGGAGATGACCAGCACAGCGTTCGACACGAAGAGCGAAGGGATCTCGGCCTGGTAGGTCTGAAGCTGATGAAACGCGTTCCAGATCGTCGCGTTCTCGTCGGCCGCGTTCTTGAGTTCGAACACCGCAAGCGGCAGGCCGTTCACGAACAGCACCACGTCCGGCCGGCGGCTGTGCTTATTCTCCGTGACGGCAAACTGGTTGACGGCGAGCCAGTCGTTGTTTGCGGGGTCGTCGAAATCGATCATCCGGGCCTGTACGCCACGGATGTCACCGTTCGCCGTGCGGTATTCGACGGTCACGCCGTTGACCAGCAACCGGTGGAGTGCACGGTTACGCTGTATCAAATCCGCACCTTCATGCCGAGTAAGCCTGCGGAAGGCGTCCTCCAACGCCTCGGCGGGAAGGGTGGGATTGAGCCGCGCCAGTGCATCGCGCAGTCGCTGGGCGAGCACCACCTCGCCGTAGTCGCGCCGCTCGGCGGCCGGCATGTCGGGCGCGATATCGGGGCCGCACGCTGCATGCCAGCCAGCTGCCTTCAACCATACGAGGGCGGCAGATTCGACGGTGGATTCAGTAAACGCCCCGTTGTTCATGCAGCAAGCTCCTCTCGCACGCTTTCCCGCTGACTCCACGGAACAGGTTTTACGTCGTAGTTCCTCAAAGCAACCATTACCCCTTGTGGCACTGCTTGTTCACCGTCATTGAGCAGCGCATAGGCCCGCGACTCCGGCGGTCGAACCTCCTTTGTGTCAATCCACGCCAGTACCACAGCCTGCGCGGTGTCACGATTGGGGCGATTGATCGTTTGAATAATGCGCTCGGGTTGGCACCGCGATTTCGGAATCACGAAATCGAACAAATGGTCGTAGCCGGTCTTGCCCGTGAACTTCACCTTGGGCGTGTAGCGGATTTCGTGCAGCTCGAGCCAGGCGACTACGTCTTCATAAAACAAACTCGCAACTATCGGCTGCGCCAAGTAGAACAGGTCGTTAACCGCAAGCATCGCTTGCAGAAGGTTGTGCTTACGCAGTGCGAAGTTCTCCGACGAAGCATGGACCTCGAGCGCCTTGCCAGCCAACTGAACGCCAAAGCCGTTCAGCGTCATGCGCAACAAGTCTTGCCGCTTCTGACTTTCCAGCTTGCAGCCACTGTCTTCCAGATCCTGAATCGTGTACCCGTCGTCAGTCACGACATAGCCGCCGTTGGCTTTTTTCGCATAAATCTGCACGTAGTCATTGTGACGGTCGAGATACGGCGTCGTGATCTCGACCCAATCCTCGACCTGCCGCAAGGCCGTCTTATCCTTCAGCCAGGCGTGATACGCATCGAGCAATCGTTGAATATCCTGGATCATGTGAACAGTCCTCGATCGATATGCGGCGGCTGCGTGACATTGCAGAACCGCAAGAAGTCCTCAAGCGTCGCCCACAGATTGCTCGTATCCCGAAAACGTTCTTTCGGAACAGGGATCGCCCACTTATCGCCGTAGCCCTCGCGATAAACGTGAAGGTGCGGCGCCGGGACCTCTACGTCATCGGGGTTACGATGCGGTGCGCTGCCCAGATCGAGGCGCACCAGCACCACCACTTGTCGGCCGCGGTTCTGCATCTTCACTTTCAGCAGATCGATACGCCCGCAGCTCAAGTCGAGCAAGAAATGCTCTCGCTTGTCCGGTGACTGTAGTGACAGTGTAAGCGACTCGCCCCGCATCGGAAAGTCATGCCGATTATTCATTACGCGGTGCTTTTCCATGGCAATCAACGCGTCGGCTTCCGCTTGGGTGAGTGCGATCTCATCCATCAGATAACCCTCCCGCTGAACTTCTCTGCGTCCTTCGCTCGCAGCTTGCCGAAGATGAGTCTTGGCAGCAGCGCGTTGCGTAGAGCGGCAGGCAGTCGGATTTCACCGCGGGTAAGGTTCGGCAACAACGCATTCCTCAGCGCGACCAGATGGCTAAAATGGGATGTTGTCATCGTCTGACAGCATCGAAACCGGTACGAGTGCTGGAGACTTTCCAAACGCTTCGTAAACTGCAGCAGTGACAGAGCATACGCCCGATACTTGGTCATTATCAGTACACGCCTTTCGTAATGCAGCCTTCTCCTCATCCGTAAAGTCATCTACTTTGATAATATGGGCGTGAAGTGCCGAAGCCATTCGACGTGATTCTGCACCAGAAAAAGCTCCGACAAGCGAGCGGCGCATTTCGTCGTGAGTCCGTGGACTCACCAGCAACGCAGCTACGATGGAAGCCGCTAGCTTATCCGGCTCTCTTAGCCTACCAGCAACTCCTTGAACCTTGGAGACGAATCCATAAGGGTTGTCCGGCAGACGCACCGGAAGAACCAGCAAGCCTTGTCCTAGTGCCCAGCCTATCTCCTGATCAGTCCACCTCGAAGTGCAAAACCCAACAGTGAACAACGCTGCAAGTGCATCCATCGAACGTAATGCGTGTTCAATTTCATTCTGCCATTCAAGGCTCGGCTGAACATCCTTATGAGCAACGAAAGCGTCAACGCCTCGAATTCGTAGCTCCTCCTTTAGACTAGCCACCTCAGCTAGGTGTTCCGATACGTGGCTTAAAAACAATCGGAAGAAACCGTTCGGCCAGATACGTCGCACCTCAAAATCTGAGGGCACAAACCGCGTGCTGGACGGTGCCGCCACCGAAGACAGAGGAGCGACAGTGACAATGTTTAGGTTGTCGTTGGGATACGTGCGATTAAAATAGCTAAGCTTCGCCTTGATTTCCTTCTCAATGGCCTCAAGTCGCGGCTCAACGGATACAAAGACCGTCACCGGAGCTTCGAGGCAAAGTGCCCAATAATATGTACCTCCATTCCAATAATCGTAGCCTGTTTGTTCAATCCTCGCGGTGGCGTTTTGCAGCAATTCCACGATCTCCAGTCTTCCTTGGTGTTGGAAAATATCGGCGAGAATCGCCACAATTTCCTTGACTGGTTTTGGAAAGGTAGCTTCAGGCATGAGTGACTCCTTTTACCCGCACATGTCTCGACAGCAGTTGCGGCAGCAGGGCGTCACGCAGGTCGGCGACAGTGCGGGATTCGTGAATAGCAGCGATGATTTGATCAATCAACGGCTTGATCAAGTTGGTAAAGGCTTCCACTATGGGCTCTGGTGGTAGCACCACATCGTAACGTGCCATATCAGCCCAGCTCGTTCGTGGCATTTTCGTCCCGGTCGAAACAGCGTTCGTGTACTCGACGAACTCTACGCTAGCTACGTAACCGAGCACGAAACCAAACCAGACTGCACTCTTTGGCACAATCACGACAATATCCGTCGAGCACACGCCGTCGATTGGCGCGACACCGACTTTGTGGAAGTACGGTCGAAGCTTCCCAAAAAGGATTTCGCCTTTACTGAACTTGAACTTGTTGCTTTCGAGACCGTTGGCGACGCCCCAATCGGCAAGTGCAATGCACCGCTTCGGCATGTGCTCCAGTGCGATGTAGGGTGTATCGTGATCGAGACTGTTTGGGTGGACGCTCCGGCGTGGATAATCTGCGACATTACCAAGCATTCCCACCACCCACCCCTCCGGAATTTCGCCCAGCTCCGAATCGACGAACCGATCGGGGAAAAAGTCGAAGAGGTGAGCGGGCAGTCCCGGCAGGGACTGGCCGCGCCGCCAGCGGCCCTCCATCTTGGCACGCACGGGCTCGAAGTCCACGAACCAAGCCTTGAAGAGCGCCCGTGCTATCGCCTCTAGTGTATCGCTCATCCGCCGGTTCATCTCGATCTTGTCGTCCAGCGTTCCAAGGATATGAGCGATGGCGCGTTGTTCAGACTCAGCTGCCGGTATCAAAACTCGCCGAGCATGGGCAGCATCGCGATTCAAGCCGGGAACTGCGCTGTCGGCATTCATGTGCGCGAGGCCGAGAGACTTGAGAACGTAATAGCGGTATCGAACCAACCATGGGTCCGCGCCAGTTACATAAAACGTGGTGTCAATTGGCCAACACGGAACAGGTGAGTAGTGAACTGCTCCAACTGTTCCTTTACGGCCGACTACGATAGTTGGCCCTGCCGTCAGTGGTGCATTATGGAAACCTACAACACCATTGGAGCCATAAACGGGCACTCTGCCGGTTGAATTGCGTTGTCTCTCGGGCAAGCCCTTACCATAGGTGAACGGCGCAAAACTTCCAATAGTTATTTCCCGCCACTCACCCCCCATACACCAGCTCCTTGACTGCGGCACAGAGAATCTGTGACCAGTCCTCCCAGATATTGTTGCCCTGATAACGTTCCAGCGTCGGGTTCTTAGGGTCGACTATTAGAAAAAGCCCATGTTCGTACTTGTACCCTGAATCTTCGGCAAATAACTTAAGCTTCTGCTTGTCAGCTTTAACCTGACTACCACTACCATATTTCTTCTTGACCTCAATCACGATGAGGTTTTGTCGGGTCCCACGACGGTGAACGTTGATGTCGGGATAAACGGTCCGTGCTTCAATAGCGTCTGGGCAGATCCGCTCATCGAATAATTTAAGCAGCCGCTTGGTATTACCTCCCTGACGATTGTATTCACAGTCTACATGCCAGTATGCAAACTCGTGCTGGAGATGCTCAGCTAGCTTATGGGTGATTGATCGCTCGTTAGCATCTTTGTTGAGCAACTCATAGTCGTACCGATATAGCTTGACGACCGCAGCGATGACGCGCTGCTTGACATCGGCGGGGGCAGGATAGTTTGGCTCACCAACCATATCCTAACTCCTTCAGGTTCCTCGAAATGACTTCATCTAGTCGCTGAGCTTCGGCCTGCTGTTCGCGCAGTGTCGCAGTGAGGCGCTTCATCTTCTCCTCGAAGGGCTCGCCGTCGTCCTCCTGGGCCTCGACGCCAACGTAGCGGCCCGGTGTGAGCACGTGCCCGTGCTTGCGCACCTCCTCCAGGGTCACGCTCTTGCAGAAGCCGGGGACGTCGGCGTACTGGCCCGCCTCCCGCTCGCCGCGCCAGGCGTGGTACGTTTCGGCGATCTTCTGGATGTCCTTGTCGGTCAATTCGCGGTGGGTGCGGTCCACCATGCGTCCGAGCTTGCGGGCGTCGATGAAGAGCACGTGGCCGCGGCGGTCACGGAACTTGCCGTTCTTCCTGTCGCGCGCGAGGAACCACAAGCATGCCGGGATCGGCACCGAGTAGAAGAGCTGCCCCGGCAGGGCGATCATGCAGTCCACGAGGTCCGCCTCGATCAGGTTCTTGCGGATTTCACCCTCGCCGGACTGATTGGAAGACATCGAGCCGTTGGCAAGCACGAAGCCGGCGACGCCGACGGGAGCCAGGTGATGGACGATGTGCTGCACCCAGGCGAAATTGGCGTTGCCCACCGGCACGCCGTACTTCCAGCGCTTGTCCTCGCGCAGCCGCTCACCATCCCAGTCTTTCACGTTGAAGGGCGGATTGGCGAGGATGAAGTCGGCTTTGAGGTCGGGGAAGCGGTCGTTGTGGAAGGTGTCGCCGTGGGCGATTCTCCCCTCGATGCCGCGGATCGCAAGGTTCATCCTGGCAAGCCGCCAGGTAGTGTAGTTGGATTCCTGACCGTAAATGGAGATGTCGGTGCGGGTGCGTCCTCCGTTGCCGTTGCCGCTCGCGTGGGCGCGGATGAACTCGACCGACTGCACGAACATGCCGGAGGAGCCGCAGCAGGGGTCGTAGACGCGGCCGTGGTAGGGCTCAAGCATCTCGACCAGGAGCTTCACCACGCAGCGCGGCGTGTAGAACTCGCCGCCCTTCTTGCCCTCTCTGCTTGCGAACTGGGAGAGGAAGTACTCGTAGACGCGGCCGAGCACGTCCTTGGCGCGGGCATCCTCGTCGCCGACCTGGATGTTGCTGATCAGGTCGATCAACTGGCCGAGGCGCTGCTTGTCGAGCGCGTGGCGGGCGTAGTCCCTCGGCAGCACGTCCTTCAACGCCGGGTTGTCGCGCTCGATGCCGGCCATGGCCTCGTCCACGAGCTGGCCGATGGTGGGCTGGCGGGCCTGTGCTTTGAGGTGCGACCAGCGCGCCTCGGGCGGCACCCAGAAGATGTTGACCGCGCGGTATTCGTCCGGGTCCTCGGGATCGGCGCCACTTTTCTTGTCGGCGACGAGCTTCGCGTGCTGCTCCTCGAAGGCGTCCGAGATGTATTTGAGGAAAATGAGCCCCAACACGACGTGCTTGTACTCGGCCGCGTCCATGCTGCCGCGTAGAGCATCCGCCATGCGCCACAGATCGGCTTCGTAGCCGACGATGGCACCGTTGGAATGGTTTCGGGAGGAAAGGGGCGTTGCTGTTTTCTTCTGTCGAGCCATGGTCTGATTCTACGCTCAAAGTTATCCGCCATTTGATGTGTACCTCACATGTCAAATGACGAACCCGCACTCTCGTATGTCAGCAGACACGGGTTTGGCCGCTGGCGACGCCCAGGGCACACCTGCGGCCCAGTGACTATACCCGAGGCAGTCCTTACCGGGTAGTCGAGCCGCCGCAAGGGACGGCGGGAACCACTCTGCTGCATAAGGATACCCCTCCGCTCTGGAATCGCGCCACCCGTCCGTCTTCCGCGTCTCCTTGCCCGTCGCGTCCCTGCCATCTTCATTTTGCCGCCCTGCCTCCTGTGGAGGTGGATCTTCGCCGTCAAAGCCTGCCGGTTTCGCGCCTCGTGCCGTCAAGACCAAGCCTTCGGTGCTGCGCAGTCTGTGACGGCGGCGCTCATGGACCGGCCTCCTGGTTCGCCGTCATCAACCCTCACAGGAGGCAAACATGACGGCACAACTCGACTTCGATTTCCCGGCCTACACCCGCGACAGCCGGGGCAAGTACCTGCGGCTGCTCTGCGAAGACGATCTCATCCGGGCGGCGCTCGCGGCCGCCGAACGCCGCTTCGCCTCGGACGCGCCGTTCGAATCTCTGCACGTGGCCGCCGACTTCCTCCAGCTTCACTTCGCCGACCTCGACCGCGAGGTGTTCGCGGCCATCTTCCTCGACAGCTGCCATCGCGTCATCGTCTATGAGGAGATGTTCCGCGGCACCATCGACGGTTGCAGCGTCCACCCGCGGGAAGTGGTCAAGCGCGCCCTGAAAACGGGTTCCGCGCTGGCCGTTCCCTCAGCCGCTTGAGCCGCCGCGCCTCGCTGTCCCGGCCGGACGCCGCTTTATCGGGAAGAATCTCCCGCTCGTAGCGTTCCCGCGCCTGGACGAGCGTGGTGCACTCGCCTTCGGTCCGGTCCACCCACTCGCCGCGATCCATGGCGCCTTCAACCTGTCTCGCCCACTTCACGGCCGCGCCTTTGGTGTCGAACGTGCGGTACTGTGGACGCACACCGGCGCGGATGATCTGGGGCTGCCAGACCGGCTATCCTTTCGGACCCGGGCGCTTTCGGAATGTCGCCATTACCCCCCCTTTCCATGGCTAACTCTGGAAAGGCCATGGCAAAAAGGGCGGGATGGCAAGCGGAAGTGGGTAAAATTACCGTAAACCTTTTTTTGGCTCCCCGGGACGGGCTCGAACCGCCGACCCGGTGATTAACAGTCACCTGCTCTACCAGCTGAGCTACCGGGGAAGCCGATGTCCCTCTGATCTCTTCATCTCA
>JAJYNV010000023.1 GCA_021786135.1 Bacillota bacterium | reverse complement strand
CAGGGCCTTGGCGCGCAGGGCCTGCATGAGGTAGTGCGAGAGGTCCGTCTCGGCCGAAGCGTAGAGGTTCTCGACGCCCATGAGACGCTCGACGCGCTCCACGCCTTCCTCGGTAGGCGCAACGGTGTTGGCCTTCTCGTCCACGGTGTAGTCCCGCTCGACCTCAAGCCGCCGCACAACATCCGCAAAGCGGTAGTAGAGTTCGTTCGACTGTGTCCCCGGGCCGGAAATGATGAGCGGCGTCCTCGCCTCGTCGATCAGGATGGAGTCCACCTCGTCGACGATGCAGTAGTTGAAGCCGCGCTGCACCATCTCTTCGACCGTGCCGACCATGTTGTCGCGCAGGTAGTCGAAGCCGAACTCGTTGTTGGTGCCGTAGGTGATGTCGGCAGCGTAGGACTCTTTGCGCTGCGCCTGGTCGAGGTCATGCACGATCAGTCCGACCGAGAGGCCGAGGAAGCGGTAGATCTGGCCCATCCACTCGCTGTCGCGTCGCGCCAGGTAGTCGTTCACGGTGACGATGTGAACGCCCTTGCCCGTCAAGGCGTTGAGATAGGCAGGCAGGACCGCGACCAGCGTCTTGCCTTCACCGGTCTTCATCTCTGAGATGCGTCCCTCGTGGAGTACCGCGCCGCCGATCAACTGCACATCGTATGGACGCTGGCCGATGGTCCGCACAGCCGCCTCGCGCACCGTGGCGAACGCATCCACGAGCAGGCTATCGAGATCCTCGCCCTGCGCGAGGCGCTGGCGGAACTCATCCGTACGCGCGCGCAGGTCGTCGTCGCTCAACTTCTCCATGTCCGGACCAAGTGCGCTGATCCGTTCCGCCAGTTGCCGCGCACGACGGATCTCGCGCTCGTTGAAATTGCCGGTCAGCACGTTCTGCACCAGCTTGAGCACCCTTGGAACCTCCCTACGCAGCAAACACCGAACCTCGCGTCCCCAACAGGCGCTATCAGTTAGTCTAACATCGCCTGGGACCGGCTCGCAATCGCGGAAGCGGTCGAATGATAATGGACACTCCCAGCCACGCGCAAAGAGCCGGATCGGCCCAAGGCCGGTCCGGCTCCCACCTCGGATCGCTCAGCTTTCCGGCTCCAGGAGACCATAGTTCCCGTCTGCCCTGCGGTAGACGACGTTGATCGCATTCGTCTCCGCATTGGTGAAAGCAAAGAAGTCATGACTGACAAGGTTCATCTGCAGGATGGCCTCGTCAGGGGACATCGGCTTACGCGGGAAGGTCTTCGTGCGCACGAGCGCCCCGTCGTCCTCCTCGACCTCGTCCACGTGTGCCCCATCCTCCGCAGCCGCCGCCTCGACTCCGACGAGATGTCGATGCAGCCTCTGGTTCAGACGCTTGGCCTGCCGCTCGAGCTTCTGTACAGCCTGATCCACGGATGCGTACATATCGTCACCACGCACCTCGCCGCGCAGGATGAATCCGCCGACGGGTATCGTAACTTCCGCGATGTGTCGGCCACGCTCTACTGTCAGACGAACCTGCGCCTGTCCAGCACCCGACAGAAACTTGTCGAGTTTGCGCACCTTCTTCGTCACATGGTTCTTGAGGGCAGCGGTGAGGTCGATGTCGCGTCCGCGAACGACGACTTCCATCCCGGTCACCTCCAGCGGAACGTAGAGAGAGGTTCCCCTCTGCACCCCTTGGATCCTGCCTAGTCCGACGCTGCGGGTCCTTGTCGAATCACCGCATAGTATGCGCAAGCCCCAGGCCAGAAAATGCCTTTCCAACCGGCATCCTCTCGTCCATGCTCGAGTTGGGGATGCAGCGTGTTAGAGTTTCGTGAAGCAACCGTCAACCTGTGCAAACTGTGGACAACTCTGTGGATAGGCCTGCATCGCGCTTTTTCACGCACCCCAGGATGTGGACTGTTCCACAGGGTCCTCATGCATCGCTGCATACCGCAAACGCATGAGCACCGGCGTCTCGCCGAGGAAGTCTTCCGCATCGCTGAACGCGTGATATCCCACCTGCACCGATTTGCGTCGCTATCAGTGCCTCTACGTCCTCTATCGTTTCCGCAAGCGCCTTAGCTTGCAAAAGCGAAGCGGCAAGCCCAATTGCGCATGCAGCGATATGGCAGAGTGTTCGGCCGCAAGGACCCAAAGCAGAGCCGTGGCGCCCATCCCCGCAGGGATGAGCGCCACGTGACCAGTTTCTCTTTCGAATGACTAGGAATGAAGTCCGATCAGACCTGCGCGCGCTCGCGTTCGAAGCATTCGCGGCAGTACACGGGACGGTCCAGCCGGGGCTTGAAGGGAACCTGCGTCTCGACGCCGCAGGAGGCGCACACCACCGTGTGCAGTTCTCTGGTTGCTCCTACCTCCTGGCGCTTCTTCGAGCGACAGTCGCGGCAGCGCGTGGGCTCGTGCTGGAAACCCTTCTCCGAGAAGAACTCCTGCTCACCCACCGAGAACAGGAACTCCGCACCGCAGTCCCGGCACTTGATGACCTTGTCCTCCAACCGGATTCCCTCCCAGGGCCCGGGAATGTGCACCCAGCATATCCGATGGTTGCCATTGCGTCAATGGGACCAGCTTTATCCTGCGAATCCGGCTACGCCCTGCGAAAGGCGGCGCCTGCGGCGGCGGCGCGACCAGATTGAACTAGCGCCGATACCGCTTGGCACGCTTGTCCTCATACATGGCGCGATCAGCCGCGTCAATGAGGGAACGCGGGTCGTGGGTTCCACCCTCGTCACAGGAGACACCGTAGCTGAAGCTGAGCCCGATCTGTCCCATCTCCACGTCGAATTCCATCAGAAAGCTATATGCTTCCACCTCGTCGAGCAGGCGGGCGGCCACCTCCTCTGCCTGGCTCCTGTCCGCGTCCGTAAGCAACAGGACGAACTCATCGCCCGCGTAACGCGCTGCAACATCGCCTTGTCGTGTGTGGCCGCCAAGGAGGTTCGCGAACTCGCGCAGCACCTCGTCGCCCGCCAGGTGTCCGAGTCTGTCGTTGTACTGCTTGAAGCCGTCGAGATCGATGTAGACAAGGGCGAGACGGGTGCCTTCCCGCCGGTTGCGGGCGAGTTCTTCCTCGATCCTCGCGATCAGGTAGCGGTAGTTGTAGAGTCCGGGCAGTCGAGGGTCGGTGGAGGCAAGTCGCTGGGTTTCCTTCAACAGAGTCTCCTTCTCGCATGCGATCATGGCGAGGTGCCGGGCGTTTTCAAAGAGACGGCGATCCTCTTCGCCAACTTGAAGTTCGTAGGTCCAGGCGAACGCGACGAGGCCACAGAGGCCACGCGAAGTCCTGATCGGCAACAGGATGCCGCCGCCGGCGCCTGGAGCAAGAATGTCTTGGGCATCCTTGGCGCCCAGTACAAGGTCCCTTCCACTCGCGGCGGCCTCGTTCGCCCTGGTTTCCGGAGGCACGAACGCGCTACCTGACAACGTTTGCAGATGTCCCCGCGCGTCGGTGACACCCGCATAAGCCGAGGAACTCTGGAAGACGAGACTGAGGCGATCACGCAGCGACGTCAGAATGTCCTCGACGCCGCCCGCCTTCGCGAACAGTTGGTAGAAGCCGTGCAGCAGTTCGAGATTGCGTGCACGCTGGCGCATGTCCATCTGCAGGTGCAGGGCGTAACCCATCAGCACGAGCGGAGTTGCGACGGCGAATATGCCTACCCAGTTATACTGGCGGAACGCAACCACAACCCCGATGCCAAGCGGCAGGGTGACAAAGGACGCCAGGAGGTCGAGACCGAGCCCGTCCATGACGGCGGACTGCCAGTTGAAATGCGCAAGAAGAAAGTAGCTGTCGACGAGCAAGTGATTGATGAACAGAAAGGCCAGAAAGAAGAGGACGAGCGCCCCGACATGGAGTCCCAAGGCGGAAAACGCCAAGGGGAACATATGCCGCGCGACGTATCCTGCCGCGAGCACGGCAATTGCGTACTGCCCGCCGTTGAAGAGCCATACCCGCACGGGGCGGCGTCTGATCATGGAAGCGATCAACACGCTTACGGAAAGCGCCGTGGCCGAGCCTACCGGTCCGGTCAGGATGGCGGCAGGAACCAAGAACGCCGCCTCGATCGACACGGTGCCGGCGCGCAGGTTGGCGGGCCAGATCTCGGCCAGGATTCCGTAGGCGGTGAATGCCGCGATCGCAAGCGGCACCCTGGGCGGATGGAGCGCCAGGGAGCTGAACAGCCACAGCCAGCCTGCACAGCTGACAAACCAGGCATAGGCGTGCTCGCGTCGCATTGGCTTCACCCCGTTGCTTGCCACGTGGGTGTCGAAACGCCCCCGACGGCACGTTCAAGGTCGGGCCTTTGGCCGTTTACAGGCCATGCCCTCCTGTTACTACAGGAAACGTTCGCACATCCGTTCATATTTTGCCATATCCCATGCAAAAAACGTGGACATCGTTACGCATATCACTATCAAAATCCAACGTCTTGCAGTACTGTACGCACCGACCGGCCGTCGTCGAGCCGTATCATCAGGGCGGCAGCGAATCCCGCCTCGTCGAGCGCCTCATCGATCCCGCCTGCGCTGGCGGACACGCCATCGCTCTGGCGAGCGAACGCGCGCACGATGCGCAGGCTCTCCTCATCGGAGTCCCGGACGAGGACATGCACCTCGCATCCCGCGGCCGACACCCGCCGCAGGACTCCCTCGATCTCCTCGGCGCGGTCGCGCACCAGGAGCAGAATGGGCAGATCCGACTGCCTTGTCGGCCAGAGGCTCCAGATGAGGAGCAGCACACCGATCCCCAGCAGAAACCACATCAAGCCCACCGCCCCCTTTTGCCGCCCTCTACCCTATGGCGGGGCGGCAAAAGGGGTGAAGGTCAGTGACCGCTCGGCAGGTGCACGCGCTCCCTGAGCGCTTCCACCCGGGTCAGGCGCTCCCATGGCAGGTCGAGATCGGGCCGGCCGAAGTGGCCATAGGCAGCTACCTGGCGATAGATCGGACGCCTGAGGTCCAGGGCGCTGATGATCGCCGCTGGCCGCAGGTCAAAGACACCCTGCACGGCCGACGCAATCTCATCGTCCGCCACCCGGCCCGTGCCGAACGTGTCTACGCGCACAGCCAGAGGGTGCGCCACGCCGATGGCGTAGCTGAGCTGGATCTCGCAGCGGCTCGCAAGCCCGGCGGCGACGATGTGCTTCGCGACCCAGCGCGCCGCGTAGCTCGCGGAGCGGTCCACCTTGGACGGGTCCTTGCCTGAGAACGCACCGCCTCCGTGGCGCGCCATGCCGCCGTAAGTGTCGACGATGATCTTGCGTCCTGTCAGCCCAGAGTCCGCCGCCGGTCCACCATAGACGAAACGGCCGCTCGGATTCACCAGGTAACGGGTCTCCCGGTCGCGCAGGGCGGCCGGAACCACTGTATCGATCACCAGCTCGCGGATCGCGGATTCGATCTCCTCGTTCGAGACATCATCGGCGTGCTGGCTCGACACCACGACCGTATCGACATGGACCGGGCGATCGTTCTCGTAGCGGATCGTGACCTGTGTCTTGCCGTCCGGACGCAGAAAGCCGAGCTCACCGCGGCGCACCTCGCTGAGCCGGCGCGCGAGCGCATGTGCCAGGCTGATCGGCAACGGCATCAGTTCCGGCGTCTCGTCGCAGGCGTAGCCGAACATCATGCCCTGGTCGCCAGCGCCCTGATCCTGCTCGGCATCGCCGGCGCGCGTCTCGAGAGCCTTGTCCACCCCTTGCGCGATATCGGGCGACTGCTCGTCGATCGATGTCAGCACCGCGCACGTGTCGGCATCGAAGCCGTACTTGGCCCGCGTGTAGCCAATGTCCCGCACGGTCGACCGGATGATGCTCGGCAGATCTGCATAGCACGAGGTCGAGATCTCGCCGGCCACCAGCACGAGGCCTGTCGTGACCAGCGTCTCTGCTGCGACGCGCGCGTCCGGATCGTTGGCGAGAATGGCATCGAGAATGGCGTCGGAGATCTGGTCGGCCACCTTGTCGGGATGGCCTTCGGTCACGGACTCCGATGTGAACAGGCTGCGCAAGCAGGGTCCTCCTCTCTATCGGCACAAACAATAGCCGGACCGCGAGAGTCCGGCTGCGTTCTCTCATCCCTCAGCAGTGCTGCAGGGTTTGGCACCGTGGCAATCGCCCGGTTGCCGGGTTTCATCGGGCCAGCCCCTCCACCACTCGCGATGAGCATGTTCGATTTTTAGCGAAAATCATGCTAGCACAGCGTCTGAAGACTCGTCAACGGTGGCCGAGCGCCGCTCAGTCCTGACTCTGGCCCTTTCCGCCCATCGCCTCGAAATCGCTGCGGGCCACGAGGGCGAATGTGATATTGGCCTCGGCGACCAGTTGGTCGTCGCAGACAATCCGGCCTTCCGCCTTGGCGAACCCACGCCTCTGGGCGACAATCTTCGCCTCGATGCGCAACTGGTCGCCGGGTCGCGCCGGGCGGTGGAAGCGCGCTCCGCTGACGCTGGCGAGAACGCCTACACGGTCTCCGATCTCTTGGCCGAAGCAGAGCCCTGCAGTCTGCGCCATGCACTCAAGCTGCAGAACGCCGGGAAACACCGGCAGGCCAGGAAAGTGGCCAAGGAATACCGGTTCCCCATGCGAGAGGTTTTTGATCGCCACCGCGCTCTCTCTCGGCACGATCTCGACGATCTTGTCCACCATGAGAAACGGATAACGGTGCGGCAGGAGGTCGAGTACGTCCATGGTGTCCTCCTTACGGCGTCGGCAGGGTTCTAGGGCACATCGCCGTCAGATCACACGCTTGAACACGACGATGTGACGGCCCACGAGCTCGAGATCAAGGGCACGAGCCGTCCCAAGCGCCACGGATGTCATTGGGTCTTCTGCACGCTGCGCGGGCAGGCCCGTCTCACGCGAGATGAGCTCCGGCATGCCATGCAGCAGCGATCCACCACCCGTCAGCCAGATGCCGCGGTCGAGGATGTCGGCCAGGAGCTCAGGCGGGGTGTCCTCGAGCACGCGCCGGACAGAGTCGACGACCTGGTGCGCCGGTTCCATCAGGATGGGACGTACATCCGCCGAGGTCAGGCTCAGCGTGCGCGGCATGCCCGTCAGCAGGTCCCGCCCGCGGATGTCTATCGTAGCCGCCCGCCCATCAGGGTGCACCGAACCGACCTCGATCTTGACCTCCTCCGCGGTGCGTTCTCCGATCGCCAGGCTGTATGCCGAACGCAGCTCATGCGCAATCGCGGCATCCATCGCGTCACCGCCGACCCGCACCGAGTCGCTGGCGGCCATGCCGCCCAAGGTCAGCACGGCGACATCCGTCGTACCGCCGCCGATGTCCACCACCATGTGGCCGTTCGCCTTCGTAATATCGAGTCCCACGCCGAGAGCCGCCGCCAGGGGCTCTTCGATGAGCTCCACCTTGCCAGCACCGGCGCTTTGCGCCGCTTCGCGCACGGCACGACGCTCGGCGCCAGTCGCGCCGGTGGGAATGCACACCATCACCCGCGGCCGCGTCATGCTCCGGCCGGGCGTGACGCGCGCGATGAAGTAGCGCAGCATCGCCTCGGTGATGTCGTAATCTGCGATCACACCATCGCGCAGCGGTCGGGACGCGACGATCGATCCGGGCGTCCTGCCAAGCATCTGGCGTGCCTTGTCGCCGATCGCCACGAGCCGTCCCGAATCTCTTTCCACCGCAACGACAGAGGGCTCACGCAGGACGATGCCCTTGCCGCGCACCGCCACGAGGACGTTGGCCGTCCCCAGATCAACCGCGATTTCCATGCAGGCGTCCTCCAACCATGCCGACCGAGATTCATTGGCAATTCGTTCGGCAAGGTCGAAGGTCCTGCACCTCGCGTCTATCCAGGCAGTGGGCTCTAGAGCGTGCGCTCGAGGAACTTGCGCCGCGTTGCCTCTCCGCCACGGATATGTCGCTCGGCCTTGTTGTGCTCGAGTACGCTCTTGACCTCCCGCGCCAGCTGCGGATTGATGCGTGGCAGGCGCTCCGTGACATCCTTGTGCACCGTGCTCTTCGAGACTCCGAAGCGATGTGCCGTGTCGCGTACCGTGTCCTGTGTCGCCAGAATGTAGTCCGCGACCTCCACCGCCCGCTCACTCATCAGACGCGAGCGCACCAGGCCGCCGGGGCAGAAGCCGAATCTCAACCGCCTCCGGCCCGACCGACACCACAAGGCCCAGCGATCGCAGCACGTCGCGCCGCCCGCGCGCATCTGCGCAGCGCAGGTACTCCCGCGCCGCCGCGCCGTCCTGCCGTCCGCTCTGGCGGGTAGGCTCGAGCTCAAGAGCCCTGAGACGCCCGTCCACCTGCGCGAGCGCCAGGGCGAGGTCATCTGGGGAGAGGCGACCGGCGGCACCTGCTTCAACGAGGCGCCTCCTGCGTGATGACAGCCTCGCACGGTCCCTGGCGATCGCACGTTCTGCCCATGCCTTTATGTCGGGAGTGTCATCCGCAGCCACGCCATCGAGCTCCGCAACCACTCGCGCCCAGACTGAGGCCTCGAGTTCCGCGGCCGGGTAATAGGGCGACGGGCAGGCGGGCTGCGACCGCTTGCCAGAACAGGCGTAATACGAACGGCTGCCCCCGCTGCCCGTCACGCTGCGCCCGCACAAGGCACAGCGCGCGATGCCGCTCAAGAGGTAGACGCGGCCGTGCCCCTGCGGTCGGCGCCGTCGCGCCGTCAGCGCCGTTCCCGCCAGCGCGAACGCGTCCTGGCTGATGAGAGGCGGGACGGCGATGCTGCCTTGTCCGTGCAGTTGCACCATGCGACCCAGATAGGTCGGATTGCGCACGATGCCATACACGGCGGACTGCGAGAACGGTCCGCCTCCCTTGGCGTGCAGGCCCGCTTCGTTCAGGCTGCGCGCGATCGAGGCAGTCGACATCTCGGGCGCCATTGCGAAGACAGCGCGCACGATAGCCGCCTCTGCCAGGTCGATGGCGAATCCCTTGCGCCGGCGGTCGTAGACGTAGCCGAGGATTTGCGTTCCGGTCACCACCTTGCCTTCGCGCAGGCGCTGCTGCTTGCCTTGCCGCGTCCGCTCCCGGATCTTGTGCGCCTCGAACTCGGCGATCGCACCGCGGATGGCGTAGAGCAGCCTGCCGTCCGGCGTCGGGCGGCGATCGAACTGGACGAAGTGCAGCCCGACGCCGAGATCGTCGAGCTGATCGGTGACAAT
>JAJYNV010000244.1 GCA_021786135.1 Bacillota bacterium | reverse complement strand
GTGGTAGCGAGCAATATCGCCAACATGTACTCGACGACGACCCCCGCCGGGACGCCATATCAAGAGGAAGCCGTGGTGCTGCAGGCCGGGCCGACCTTTGCCGCGACGCTCGGTCAGGTGCTGCAGCCGCAAGGTGTGGAAGTGGCGCAGGTCGTGCCGGTCACGCAAGGCGCCACCGGAACCGGCGCGGCCGCCGCGACGGCGGGACAGGCCACCAACGTCGACATCGTCGGGCAGATGACCCAGCTCATCCTTGCGAGCCGCGCCTATGACGCCAACGCGTCGGCCTTCGCGGTAGAGAAGTCTGTGGAACAGAGGGCGCTGCAGCTTGGCCAGAACGCCTGAACCCGGGGCCGCTGCTGCGGGCGCACCGGACCTCGGCAGAATCTTCGGCACCGCCCGGGACTTCTGGCAGCAGCGGGAGCCGGAAGTGCGGCGGCGCTATATCACATGGGCGATCATCGCCATCGTCGTTTTCGGCGGCGCTGGCTACTTCAGTACGCGAAACCCCTACACACTCGTCTTCTCGAATCTCGCCCCCGCCGATGCGGGACAGGTGACGCAGGCTCTGACGTCGCTCAAGATCCCCTACCAACTCGAGGGCACGAGCGTTTACGTGCCGGCCTCCATGGCCGACCAGGCACGGGTCGACCTCGCGACGCAGGGACTGCCCGCCGAGGGATTCATCGGGTATTCGAGCGTGATCTCGAGTTCCGGCCTCGGCATGACAGACCAGCAGTTCAGCCTCGCGACCCTGAACGCCCTGCAGCTGGACCTCGCCCAGACGGTCGAGTCCATCTCGGGCATCGCGAAGGCCAATGTGCTGCTGCAGCCGGCCCAGCAGTCCGTGTTCGTCGACCAGCCGCAGTCCCAGGCGACGGCGGCCGTGTTCGTCGACCTCGAGCCGGGCGTCACCCTCTCGCCGAGCCAGGTGCTGGGCATCGAGGAACTCGTGGCCCACTCGGTGCAGGGGCTGTCGATCGACCACGTCTCGGTGGTGGACCAGAACGGCGATCCTCTGACCGCCGCAAGCAACGCTGACCCGTCGCTTTCAGGCACGGGCAGTGGCGCCAGCGGCGAGATGGCTTTGCAAAGGCAGTTCGAGCAGAACCTGAACGATCAGCTCACGGCCCTTTTGCAGCCGATCGTCGGAGCGGGCAACGTCGTCGTGCAGACAAGCGCGACCTTGGACACGACGCAGACGCAGACGCAGTCGAGCATCGTGCAGCCACTCGCCACAGGGCAGGGCGTGGCGGTCTCGAACCACACAATCAAGGAGACCTTCACCGGCACCGGCACGCCGCCGACAGTCTCCGGCTCGACTTCCACACCGACCTATCCCGCCGGGACCACGTCCGGCACGAACAATCTGAACTACACCGATTCGACGATCAACTATCAGGTCTCGCACATCAACCAGACGGTCACGTCCCAGCCCTTTACCCTCAACGGCCTCACGGTGTCGGTGATGCTCAACTCGAAGTCCTATCACCTCACCGCACAGAACCGCAAGGCTCTCCAGCAGCTCATCGGAACGGCGGTCGGGTACACGACGGCGAAGCTGACGAAGAGCGATGTCACGATCTTTGCGGCACCGTTCCAGAAGGCCAAGGTGCCCGCGTTCCCCACGACGTCCACCCTGCCGATGTCCCCGACCATGCTGGCCGCCGCGGGAGGCGCCCTGATCCTTCTGCTGGTGCTCTTCTTCCTGCTCACGCGTCGGCGCGGGCGGTCACGGCGACCCGCGGCCAGGGTGCAGCGCCAGCCGCTCCAGCCAGCACCCGAGACCTTGCCGCCCGTCGCTCCAGACCCGACGCGGCTCGTCATGGATCGCGTCAAGGAACTCGTGCAGAAGGATCCGGAGGAAGCTGCCAATCTTGTCCGCAACTGGCTGCGAGATGACACGCGACGGAGATAGGGAGGCATGCGGCCTAGATTGAGGACGAAATTTCGCTGTGAACAGCCTAGATCGCCTGAAAGAGGCCGCCACGAAAGTTCCCGGGGCACCGAGGCGCGCGATAGATGAGATAGAAGGTTCGGTGTGCGCTAGGAGGTGGGTCAGGTGAAGGTGGACGAGGTGTCTGGCATCCCTGAGGTACCGCAGGTCCGGCAGGGACAGGCGGCGCGGGAGGCCGAGCTGCAGCGTCAGAACGTGCAGCCGCCAACGCCGCCCGACCAGGTGGAGATCTCGCAGGCGGCACGATTCGCTGCCGCTCCGGATCAGGCAGCCCGCGTTGAGAAGCTGAAGGCCGAGGTGCAGAAGGGCCTCTCGGTGAACTCCGACAAGATCGCGACCTCGCTCGTCAGCCAGGGAGTCGTGCGTTGACGGGCGACGGAGACCTGCAGGGTGCGATCGGGCTCTACAAGGAGCTTTCAGCGCTGCTTGACCAGATCAGGGATGCCATCGTGGGCGGGGACACGGAAGCCTTGTCGCAGTTCGTACCCCAGCAGGAGGAGCTACTCAGGCGCGCGGCGGATCTAAGGCTGCCAGAGTCGGCGCCGCGAGAACTGGCCGAGGAGCTTGAACGCACGGCGGCCGACGCGCTTCGGCGCAATACGCAGAACGGAATTCTTCTGCGTGAGCAGCTCGCACTCATCCAGGTGACGATCAAGGCGATCGTCGGCGAAGGCAGCGCCGTCAACAGGCTCGCCTGACCGCCGCGGTCAAAAGGGGGAACCGAGGTGCCATCGGCGTTTTTCGGCCTCGACATCGCGAATACCGCACTGAGCGCCGCACAGACGCTCATGGATGTCGCTGGCCAGAACATCGCCAACGACGCCACGCCCGGCTACTCCCAGCAGGTGGCCAGCCTCGTGGCGACGCCGCCGTATGCCCAACCCGACATGGGGGGCCTTTACACTCCGCAGCTCGGCACCGGCGTCGAAGTGCAGTCGGTGAACCGCGTGCGAGCGAATTATCTCGACGGGCTCTTTCGCACGACGCAGAGCAGCGAAAGCTACTATTCGACACGCTCCAACTATCTGCAGGCCCTGCAAAGCGTGCTGAACGAGCCTGGATCCAGCGGCCTGTCGTCCACGATCAACACGTTCTTCTCGGACTACCAGACTCTGTCGCAGAACCCGCAAAGCTCTGCCGCACGTACGGTGGTGCAGCAAGATGGCGAGGCATTGGCGGCCCAGATCCAGCAGATCTACCAGGGTCTGCAGAACGTGGGCCAGCAGGCGCAGAGCCAGGCGTCCCAGGATGTGCAGACGGCGAACTCGGATCTCCAGCAGCTCGCGAACCTCAACACGACCATTGCCCAAGCGCAGGCTATCGGTCAGCAGCCGAACGACCTGCTGGACCAGCGCGACAACCTTCTCGACAGTCTGTCGAAGCTGGTCAACATCGGCTTCTCTACGCAAACGACGACTGTGGGTTCCAATGTCACTTCGCAGGTGACGGTCACGGTGCCGGCGAGCGGTGGCGGCACCGTGACTTTGGTGAGTGGTGGACAGTACGGCTCCATCAGCCTGACTCCCGCAAGCTCGGGGCCACAGTTCTCCTTGACGGCCACGGACGCTTTGACAGGAGCTGCGACGCCTCCGCCGAGTCTCGCTCCGACAGGCGGATCGATTGGTGCCGCATACCAGTTGGTGAACCAGGACCTGAATCCGACGCCCACCTCCGGCACGAGTCTGATGAGCGAGTTCAACTCGGCCGTGCTGGGTCTTGCGAATGCCATCAATGGAGTTCAGATGCAGGGCGTCTATCCTGTCTACACAAGCGGGAGCACCACTCCGTCGTCCTGGACCAGCGGGCCTGCGTTCTTCGTCTCGTCGACGAACACCACGGGCACGTTGACCGCGTCGGACATCCCTACCATTGAAGTCAATCCCGCCATCCAGAACGACATCACGCAAATCACGACCGCGACACCGACAAATGAAACGGTCGGCGCCAACGCGAATGCCATCGCGATGGCCGATCTGGGACAGAGCCAAAGCGGTTCCGCGCAGGCCTACTCGGCGTTCGTCTCCGACATGGGGGCAGCGGTCGACCTCTCGCAGAACCTCCAGAACACCTCACAGTCCCTTCTCACCCAGATCACGTCGCAGCGAGAGCAGACGGCCGGCGTGTCCATCAACGAACAGATGACGAACCTCGTAGAGGCCCAGTCCATGTACACCGCGGCTGCCAAGGTGGCGGAGGCCATGGACAGTTCCCTGCAGTCGCTCCTGAGCGCGATCCAGCCATAGGAGTCGGGCGGTAGAGTTCGTAACATCCCCGGGGGATTCTGATAGGAGGGAGACCAGCGTGCGCATTTCCGACCAGATGATGTATCAGAGCATGACCCAGAATATTGACCAGGCGCAGAGTGCCTACGTGCGCACGCAGCAGGAGGCGAGTTCAGGCCTCTCCATCTCCCAGCCTTCGGACAACCCGGCGGGGACGGCCATCGTCCTTCAGCTGCAGGCGGCGCAGCAGCAGGTGCAGTCCTGGCAGAGCAACGCCAGTACAGCGCAGAGCCAGATGCAGACGGCCGACCAGGCGCTGAGCCAGTTGCAGAGCGATGTCGGGTCAGCCTCGTCGCTGGCGTCACAAGCGAACTCCGCTTCGGTCACAAGCCAGAACCTTCAAGACATGAGCCAGCAGGCGCAGGCGATCCAGAACGACGTTGTCTCACTGTTCAATTCCCAGTACGCGGGACAGTATGTCTTCTCAGGTACGCAGCAGCAGCAGCCGGTGAGCAGTTCAGGCGGCAGCTACACCTTGAGTTCGGAACAGACCGGAGGCAGCTTCAGCTCCCAGGCGCTTGAGGTGGGCGGTGGAGTGCTGATCCCGACGTCGGTGAATGCGACATCGGTCCTGGCCGGTACGCAGTATGCCGTAGGCACCTCCTATGGCGCCTTGCCGTCGTGGTTGCAGGCGAGGGCCAGCGCCCTCCAGTCCCAGGCGTTGCAGCAGACGCCGCCCGGCAGCGGCGTGCTCACGCCCGCAACGGGCCCCACGTCGTCCCAGACGACGACGGTGGCTTTTTCCACTTCGCTGGTCAGCGTGCTCGGCTATCTGCAGCAGGATCTTGCCAGCGGTAACACCGCTGCCGTGGAGGCCGACCTGGGCGCGTTGCAGAGTCAGGGGCAGACGCTGTCGAGCGTACAGGCAGAATTGGGTGCCAACATGCAGCGCGTGACTGCCGCTATTTCACATCTCCAGACGACGGGGCAGACGCTTCAGACGCAACTGGGGTCGGTCGACAACGTCGACATGGCTAGCATCATTACGCAACTGACGGCGCAACAGACAGCCTATCAGGCGGCGGTCGCCGCCGGTGCCCAGATGAAGATGCCGACGCTTGCCAGCTACCTGACTTGAAGCAGTGGATTTCTTGACTCCAAGGTTCAGTCCGCACGCTCTATGTTGGGCGCATCATCCCTTGCGGTTGATGATGCGCCCAGACGTAGCCGTACCTGTCTTTGCGTGGTGCAAGGAACGGGCGTGCAGTTCCACGCGATGACGCAGCGTTGCCACACTGGTCGCCAACGTGGCTTCACAGGAGTCGAGCACGGACCTGATCTGAGCTCTTTCCGCCTCATCGAGCAGATGGCTCGGCAGCTCGATCATGGAGAGCACCTGCCTGACGTCCGCATGCGCCGAAAAGAACGCCTGCCAGTCGGACTCCACCAGCGCGTTTTCCTGGGCGCGAAGGGCACTGAGCAGCCTGTCCGCGGCGTGGGCACAGTCTTGGCTCGTCACGGCACCGGTGCCTCTGGGAGATCGACGTGCCACTGCTGCAACAGGGCGCGTAGCCCGTCGCGGTATGCCGCATACCCTTTAGGCGGATTGCTGACAGCTATACCGGCGATCTCGCGTTGCAAGGTATGGTACAAGTCGTTGGGTGCGGAATCCAGCCACGTGTGGAGAAGTTCCCTGTCATCCAGCGCGGCGCATGCCGCGATGACTCCGAGGCCCGCAAAGCCGCCGACTTCTCCACCGCCGGGCACGCGTTCGAGCCAGGCGCGGGCCGACTGATAATCCCCCTTGCGGAGCAGCATGGAGCCTAGCCAGAAGTTGGCCGTCGCATCGCCAGGCCTTGCGCCCAGGACTTCCTGGGTGATGCCCTCCAGCAATGCATCGTCGGAGCGGAGGAACGCGCTCTTCAATATCTGGCCGAGTGCCGAGTCACTGGCTCTTTGGGCGAAGAAGGCCCTCAGGTCCGCCCGCGCTGCCACGAGATCCAGCGCGAAGAGCGCGAGTTGTGGTTCCTCGGGGGGCTCTTTGAGAGCCGTCATGCAAACGGCAAGCGCGGCCTCTGGCGCACCGAGCGCCAGCAACGCCTTGGCGGCGTTGCCCCAGGCCGCCACTGAGCGGCTGGGCGAATAGAACTCCTGCTCCGCGCGTCGGACGTCTCCGACGGTCGTAGACCATAGCAGGTGGGTGACGCCCATGGCGTGCTCGCCGAGATTCAGTTCGGCTACGCCGAGCAGAAACCAGAGGTCGGCGCTCCACGGGAAGCGTTCCAGCATCTTCGGAGCGAATTCCTTGACTTCCTGGTGGCGGCCGAGACTTTCGAGATTCTCCATGTGATATGCGCCCAGGGCAACGAAGAACGGGTGATTGTCAGGGCACGCCAGCATACCCTGAACGGCTTGGCTGTAGTATTGCACGGCCTCTTCCGGTCGAGACAGCCTCTGGCTCTCCCGACCGAGCTGCATCAGGATGTAGTTGCGGAAGATTTCGCCGGGCGCCAGTTCGTCAAGATACTTGAGCAGCATGGAACGGTTGCGTTCGATCTTCTGCTTGCTCAGCACCACGTCCGCAAGAAATCCGTAATGCCAGACGAAAAACGGTGTATTACCTACCTTGCCGCCATTGAGGCTGGGGACAATCTGTTCGTGGATCGGACTCACATAACGGTGTTGAGGCTTGTTGCGGAAAATGCGCACCGTCTTGCCCGAATCGATCAGACGGTGGTCCGATATGCTGGATACGTTCGCCTGGGCGATCTGGAAGGCGGCGATGTCTCGCGGTGCCGCCTCGAGCATACGCCGGATGGCGGCCGGCTGATCCGGAGGGAACTCCTCATCGGCGTCGAGGACGATGATCCAACGTCCACGCGCCTTCTCAAGGCTATGGTTGCGCGCGGCGGAGAAGTCGTTCGGCCACGGTATCTCATATACCCTCGCCCCGAAGGATCGGGCGATTTCTACCGTACGGTCAGTGGAGCCTGTGTCGACGATGACAATCTCATCCGCTAGATCCTGCACGGACTTTAGGGCCTGCGCGAGGAAACGCTCCTCATCCTTGGCGATCATGCAAACGGAGACCAGGAGGTCCTTCCTCGCATCTGCTGCGACATGTGGGCGCCGGTGCCCGTGGGTTGCCTTACGGGGCATGACGTGCCACCTCCCCATCGGGCAGCCACCGCGCCATCAGGAGTTCGTCCCTAAGATCGTCGCCGATCCGCAGCTGGCCACGACGGGTCGCCTCCGGAAGGAAGCCGTGCCTGAGGAAGAGGCGGATGGCGGGAGCATTGTTCGCAAGCACGGAGAGTGTTGCCTTGCGGACCTGGACTGCCCGTGCCCAGACAAAGAAGGCATCCAGGAGAGCGCTGCCCACCCCCGTGCCCCGCGCGTGCTCATCGACAGCGATCGCGAGCGACGAGACATGGACCAGCTTTGAATCGCTCCCGCGCGACGCAGCGAGCACGCCGATCACGTGTCCGGCCTCTGCCACTGCAACAAGCGAGAGGTAGATGGACGGGTCGGCGCTGGCGAGTAATTGGGCCTCCTGCTCAGGTGTAAAAGGGAAACGGTCGATGCCGAGCGTTTGGTCATGGTCGGCGACTCTGTTGACGAGCGCCACGAATCCTGAAGCGTCGGCCGGCGTGGCTGTGCGCACCGTGTAAGCGCTCAAGCGATGGATCAGCCTCCCGAACTGGAACTACTCGACGACGACGAGCTCGATTGTCCGTCGAGCTGGTTGACCAGCGCTGTCACCGTCTGCTGCTGTCCCATCAGGGAAAGCAATGCGTTGATCTCCTGGTTGAACTGGGCTCCCAGCGCCTGCTGCTGCATCGTGACCAGGCCCTGCTCCGACTGCTCACTCTGCTGGAGCTGCTGGATCTGCTGCTGGTAGCTGTTCAGGATCGAAGCGATCACGCCGGTGCCTGATGCGCTCAGCGAGCTGAGGGTTGTACCGAGAGTGCTGGAAAGCCCTCCGTCCCCGTTCGCACCTGAGAGCAGAGACTGTACGGCGGAAGGGTTGCTCGCATACGCGGACTGGAAGGTGGAGGACGAAAAGGTCAGGGTGGTCGTCTTGTCGGCGTTGAGCTTCAACGTAAGTCCAGCATCGGCGACCGTCTGGTAACCGACCGGCAGGCTGGTGTCGTAGCTGAAGAGCTGCCGGTTGAGTTGGCTCATGATTCCCTCGGCGGTGGCGTTGCCCGCCAGGACCGCACCCTTGCCCGTGTACTGGGCGATGGTTGACTGCAGCGCATTGTAGTCGGTGGCGATCTGCTTAAGCGCGGACTGTACTGCGGACGACGACGAACTGACCGCGATCGTAGTTGTTCCTGTCCCCACGAGGTTGAGGGTGAGGCCGGAGACGCTTGTGGTGTCTGTATTGGAAGTGGAACTCGTCGTCACTCCGTTGACACTGTACTGCCAAGCCTTAGCGGACTGCACCGGAGATCCTACATTCATCGCCAGACCTTGAGACGTGGTACCGAAGAGATCTGTACCGGAATAGGTGATGCTGGCATCCGCGGTGGTGGATAGCGAGAGCTGATAGGTCCCGTTGGCGTCGACAACGGCCGCTGTCACGCCGGCATTCGCCTGGTTGATCTTCTGTGCGATGCTATCCAGGGTGTCGCTCGAGGTGATCTGAATGCTGGCGCCGTTGATGGTATCCGTCTGGGCTGCAAGGTTGAGGGCTGTCGTGGGGCTTGCGTACGTCGATGAACTCGTCAGCACTTCGGGCTGACCTAATTGGTTCACTTGCACGATATAGGTGCCTGTGGTCGCTCCTGACCCTGCCGACGCTGTGGCTACACTTGTCAGGGAGGAGGAGGCCCCTGTACTTTGCCACGTGCTCAGCTGGCTGAGTGTCTGAAAATCCTGTTGCAGTGTACTGACAGCACTATTGATGGTCTGCCAGGCGGTGGACTCCGACGTAATCTGCTGAAGCTGCGTTGTTATCTGCTGGAT
>JAJYNV010000125.1 GCA_021786135.1 Bacillota bacterium | reverse complement strand
GACACCCTGCCAAGGCGCAGGGCCACAGCCCTTTCGGTCTACCGCCCGCTCGACCTGCCAAAGGACGAGCGGCTGATCGTGCTCAGCGACTCTCCCCGCCGCCAGGCACAGGCGATGACGAGCCTGTGGCGTCACCTTGCGCAGATGCCGCCTGAATGACGTGATAGTCGGCGACGATGCGCCGGAAGTCGTGCCATACCGGGCGTTTGCGGCTGGGGTCGCGCAGGAGCGCAGCCGGATGGAACGTGGGGTAGTAGGCGCGCCCATCGCGTTCGATCCTCTCTCCGCGCATCGCGGTGATGCCCGCTTTCGGGCCGAACACCGCCTTGAGCGCCGTGGCGCCGAGAAGGACAACGATCGGCGGGTCCATCGCGCCCAGGATCGCCTCGCGATGCACGCGGCAGGCCTCCATCTCGGCCGGCAGCGGCACTCGGTTGCCCGGCGGGCGGCAGAGGACCGTGTTCGTGATGAAGACATCTTGCTCGCCAAGGCCGACAGCCGCGAGAATCTTGTCGAGCAGCTGACCGGCAGCGCCCACGAACGGCAGGCCCTCCCTGTCCTCGTCGCGTCCCGGACCTTCGCCCACCAGGACGATGGACGCCGCGGGATTGCCGCGTCCGAAGACCACCTGCGTGCGCGTCTCGTTGAGCGGGCAGGCCGTGCAACCCTGCGCCCTTGTCCGGATCTCGGCGAGGTCCGCCATATCAGTTCTGACCCGAGGCCAGGGTGACCATCGTGCGGAAGGCGCGATACACCTCACTATAGTCGTCATGCCGGAAGGCGACGGTCAAGGCATCGAGCCTTTGAGCCCCGGGACAGACCGCGGCGGTCTGAGCCTGGCCCGGATTCGTGAAGCGGATCCTGAGTTCGGGTCCTGCGGGTGGCTGGAGCGGCTTCATCGCGGGGCGCTGCCGCACCGCAGCCTCCGCCGCCTGTCGCAGCGCGGCGCGCGCCGCCTCGGCGCCGCGCGAGAGCGACGCGTAGCGACCCCGGGCCTCCTTCACCTGCGCGTACCGAGCCCAGGGCACGAGTGCCTCCGCCTCCGCCGCAAGGACGTCGTCGCCGCTCACCAGGGCGATCGGCACACCGAACGTGCCCGCCCAGAAGGCGTTGAGGCCGAGCTCGCCCACTTTGCGTCCGGAGACCTCGACCGCTTGTACGGTGAGGTTGTAGGTGTGCGCCAGGGTCGAGGGGCTGCCCGCCATGGCGTGGTAGCCCGTGCAGAACATGAGATCGAAGTCCTCCGTCAGGCCCTCCACCATGCTGCCGGCCTTCGGCGCACCGCTGAGCACCAGGGCGCGCGGGTCGACAAGGTCGAGTGGCAGATTGCGCATGCCATCGTGCGAGTCGTTGACGACGACGTTGGTCGCACCGCCCAGGAACGCCCCGTCGATGGCCGCGTTGACCTCCGCGGCCATCAGCCGGCGGGCGAGCTCGTAATCATGCTCGCCCGGGTTCGTCATCCCCCAGCCGGTGACGCCGGCGGTTCCCTCCATGTCGGCCGAGATGTATACCTGCATCGCACCACTCGCCTCCCTGCCCGGATCTCGTCAGTCGAGCGCCTTGAGTTCGAACCGCGAGGTGACGCGCCCGACCTCGCGGCCGGAGAAGTTGTGCTGCGGCCCGCCCTGCCAGGTCAGCAGCTCCTCAGCCTGCTTCTCGTCGAGGAATCCAGCCTGGCGCAGGCTCTCCACGAGCGCCGGCGCCACTCCGCGCGTCTGCCCGTCGTCCAGCTTGATCGCAAGGCCCTGGCCCCGGGCGAGGTCCCCCACACCGAACACGGCCTCGGCGCCCGTCTTCGCGACCAGCCTGCCGCGGCCAGCCCTCATGATGTCCAGTCCGACGCGGTTGCGGCCGGCGATCAGGTAGGGGTGCTCCATCATGGCGTCGCGCACCCTCATAGCCGCCTCGCGCAACTCCGGGGGGAGGTCCCCGGGATCCGCAAGGCGCGCGTAGCCGAGCGCCATGGCGCGGAGCGGCACACCGAAGACGGGCGCGCTGCAGCCGTCGACACCGATCGCGATCTCGTCTTCCGGCACCGAGCACATCGCGGCCACGATGCTGCGGATCAGGCGCTGGCCGGGTGCCCCCGGATCGAGGTAGCTCTCAAGGTCGCCGCCCAGCATCTGCGCGACGCCGAGCATGGCTGCGTGCTTGCCTGAGCAGTTGTTGTGCATGGCGGTCGGCACGAGCCCCTGCCTACGCAGTTCGTCGTAGGACGCAGCGTCTGTCGGCGGATGCGCCCCGCATTGCAAGTCGTCGACGCTCCGGCCCACGAGCGACAGGAGATGCTCCACCTGTGCGACGTGCACCGGCTCGGCGGTATGGCTCGCGGTGGCGATAGCGAGGTCCGCGGACGTCATACCGAAGTGGTCTGCGGCTCCGCTCATCACCACGGCCATGCTCTGAAACGGCTTTGCGGAGGAACGCATGTAGATCTTCCTGTCCGGGTCCCCCAAGGCAAAGAGCAGCCTGCCGCTGCGGTCCGCCACAGCCACGTGCCCATAATGCCGGCTCTCGACCATCTGGCCGCGCCAGACCTCGATCATCAACTCAGCGTCCACGGGATGAAACCTCCTTGGCAGCGTTCACGAGCGACCGGAAGAGAGCCAGCGCCGTCGCGTCGTCGCGCCAGAGGCCTTCCGGATGCCATTGCACACCGAGCCAGAACGGGTGGGAGCGGTCCTCGAACGCCTCGATGACGCCGTCCGGCGCCACCGCACAGACCGCTGCGCCCTGAGGAAGCCGGCGGACGGCCTGATGGTGGAACGAATTGACACGCAGGCTCTCGATGCCGGTAGCGGCAGCAAGGCCTGAACCAGGCGTCACGGCGACCAGGTGACTTCTATGTCCGCGCGGGGCACTCTGCACGTGCTGCATGGCAAGAGGCAGCTGGCTCGGCAGGTCCTGGTAGACGTCGCCGCCCAGGGCCACCGCCATGAGCTGGCAGCCGCGGCAGATGCCGAGCGCCGGTACCTGCGCGTGGTAGGCCGCCCGACAGAGTTCCACCTCGAAGGAATCCCGGCGCGGGCTGACCTCGCCGAGCGCTGGCAGGGGCGACTCGCCAAAGTAGGAGGGATCCAGGTCGACTCCGCCCGTGAAGAGGACGCCGTCGACGCGCGAGAGCACCTCCTGCGCCGTCGCGCGGCCGCCGGCCAGAAGCACAGGCACGCCGCCCGCGGCCTCGACGGCCTCGAGATAGGCCGCGTTCAGCTGGAAGCGGTCGGCCTGCTCGTCGACGCTGCATGTGATACCGATCAGTGGAGTCATGACCACCATCCTAGGATTATGTTATGCGGCCTTCTCAGCTGCGGGGGCGGTAGACGCGCGGTAGACGCGCGCTCATGCCGGTTACGACCTCGTAGTTGATCGTGCCGATGAGGCTCGCGAGCTCTTCCGCCGTCACCTCCCGGTCCTTCTGCCGTCCCATCAGGATGGCCTCATCCCCGACCGAGACCGGGAAATCGCTGTCGACAGCCACGGTCGTCTGGTCCATGGAAATGCGCCCGGCCACGCGCCAGTGCATGCCGCCTATGAGGACGCGCGCCCGGCCGGAATAGCTGCGCCGGTAGCCATCGGCGTATCCAATGCCAAGGGTGGCGATCTGGATCTCGCGATCGGCCACATACGTCTGGCCGTAGCCGACCGGAGTGCCCTTCGGCACGCGCTTGACGAAGTTCACGTGGGCATGCACCGACATCACTGGCTGCAGTCCCTTGGGCGGCGCACTTACGCCATCCGGGTTGAGACCATACATCGCGATGCCGGTGCGCACAAGGTTCGTTCCGTCCGCTTCATACCCGCCCAAAGTGCCCGCCGAATTGAGAATGTGGCGCCATGGCGGCAGCAACCCGGCCTTGTCCAGCCTCGTCAAGGCGGTCTGGAAGAACGCGATCTGACGCTGCGTGAAAGCATCGTCCGTGCCTGCCGAGGAGAGGTGCGAGAAGACGCCCTCGAAGCGCAGATGTTCGCTGCTTGCGATGCGCCGCCCGAGTTCCACCGCGTCCTGGGGTCTTGCGCCGATGCGACCCATGCCGGTGTCGAGCTTGATCTGCACGCCGAGCGTTCTGCCCGCCCGCGCCGCGACATGGCTCGCCTGGTCGATCGCGAGCGGATCCGACACGGTGACGCTGACGTTGTGCCTGGCGCAGGTCTCGTACTCGTCGGGCCTGAGGTGGCCCAGAATGAGCATCGGTGCGACGATGCCGGCGTGCCGGATCTCCTCCGCCTCGGACTGCGTCGCCACGCCAAGCCACTGTGCTCCGGCCTGCAGGGCGACCTGTGCCACCGGCACCGCGCCGTGGCCGTAGGCGTTGCCCTTGACGATCGCCATCAGCTTGCGCTCCCCTGCCGACCGGCACAGGAGGTCGACGTTGAGGGCAAGCCGCCTGAGGTCCACCTCTATGAAGGCGCTACGCATCGGCACGTCCCCCGAAGGCAAGCGGCAGGAGATCTGCGATCTCGCTCGCGAGACCACCGCGCACAAGTCTCCGCCTGAGGAGTGCACCGGCCATGGCATGGCCGAGCGCCGCCCGCTCGGCCGCTGGGCGCGCGGCGAATCCCTGCGCCAGCTGTGCACCCAGTGCACCGCTCAGAACATCGCCCGTACCACCGGTGGCAAGCTCAGGTCCACCCCTGTCGACAACGCCTACGTGCCCCCAAGGTGCAGCCACGAACGTCGGATGCCCTTTGAGAAGCACGACGGCACCGCTCCTTTCGGCGATCTCGCGCGCAGCCTGCACCCGTGAAGGAGCATCATCGGTCACCGTGCGTCCCAGCAGCCGCCCCGCCTCGCCGGCATGCGGCGTCAGGACGGTGGGGCCGCAGCGGCGGCGCAGCGCGTCAAGGCGGCCCTGGATCGGTCTCAGTCCGTCCGCGTCCAGCACCAGGGGGCGACGCACACTGAGGTAAAGCTGAAGCCAGAGGTGCCTTGCCTGCGCATCCATGCGATCGAGTCCGGGGCCGATGACGACTGCCGTAGCATCGTGGAACACGGAAGAGCTCAGCACTGCCGGGTCGACGACGCCCGAGCCGTGCCCTTGCAGCTGTCTCTGGATTACCTCG
Source organism: Bacillota bacterium (assembly GCA_021786135.1). Taxonomy (GTDB): domain Bacteria; phylum Bacillota; class Sulfobacillia; order JAJZYS01; family JAJYTV01; genus JAJZQO01. The sequence goes on along the minus strand of JAJYNV010000125.1, from coordinate 4,100 downwards.
GGCATCGCCGCGGCATGAGCCAGCACCTGTCCGACCGACGCCAGCACGGTAAGACCGCTGCCACCCTTGAGTGCGCCGCGGGCCGCGAGCCAGGCAGCGCCTGGGTAATGCGCGCTCCCGGCCACGATGACCGTCCGCCCGTACGCACCCTTGCCGGCCGTCGGCGGCACGTCGATCGGTGGGAGTGCCTCCACCCGCTCGAGTTGCGCGTGCTCGAGCCACTGGGGCAGAAGACCCAGCGGTTCCAGCACCACCTCGCCGCAGTAGTCCCTGCCCGGCCAGAAGAGATGCCCTGGCTTCAAGGCGCCCAGCGCCACCGTGGACGTCGCACGGACCGCGGCTCCCGCGATCTGCCCGGTGTCAGGCTCGACGCCCGAGGGAAGGTCGGCGGCTACGACGGGCACGCCGATCGCTTCGAGGTATCGCACGGCACGCAGTACGTTGCCACCGAGCTGTCCGCGCAGCGACGTGCCGAACATGGCGTCGATCGCACCGTCGAAGCGGCCGCTGGGCGTAGCGTCCGCCTGGATCCAGGTAACCTCCGGCACATCCTTGAGCCGCTCGAACTGCAGCCTCGCCACGCCGCGCAGACGGCCGGGATCCGCCAGCAGCCAGATCTCCACCGCATGCGCCTTGGCCAGGAGATGCCGCGCGGCGGTAAGCCCGTCGCCGCCGTTCTGTCCCGGTCCCGCCAGAACCAGGACGCGCGGACGCCCAGGCACCTGACGCAGCAGTTCCATCGCCAGGGCGTGGCCCGCCGTCTCCATCAGGATCTCGCTCGTCAATCCGTGTTCCGCCGCCAGGCCCTCGGCCCTCCGCATCTCGTCAGCCGTCGTGACCTTCATGACTCGATCACCACCATAGCCACTGCATACTCGCGTTCGTGCGTGATGCTAAGGTGCCAGCGTGTGGCGCCAAGGGCCTGCGCCGCCTCGAGCAATCGACCCCGCAGTTCGAGACGCGGCGGGCCGCCGTACCCTCCGCTCACCACTGCGTCCTGCCAGCCTGTCCCGCCGGACGAGACGCCGATTGCCTTGCGGGTCGCTTCCTTGGCCGCGAAGCGCGCCGCGAGAGATCGCACGTCGGCAGCAGCCGCTTGCGCCGGCAGTTCCTCCCGGGCAAAGAGACGTTCCCGCAGGCGCGGATGTCGGGAGATGGCCCTGCGCACGCGTTCGACCTGCACAACATCGACCCCGATGCCGACGATCAAGGAAGAACCTCCCCGCTCGGGCGGGCCAGCGCAACGATGTTGCGGGCATTCCAGACGGCGTGCTTCGGGAGGATGGGCTTAGGTCCCTGCCTCGCGGCTGCGCGATTGTCGCGCAAGTCCTGGGGCGCTACAATAATGGCAAATGAATGCCCATTCAGTCCGGAACGCCTCCCTCGCTTGGAAGACTGCCCGCAGCGACGCTGCAGGCTGGCTTTGCGCATCGTGCGACTTTCCTCAGACGCCGCTCGAGCTCTTGGCGCTGGCGCAGGGCCTGGGCAGGCCCTACATGTTCTGGCAGAGCGCTGACCGACGCCGGAGCATGCTTGGCGTCGGTGAGATCCTGCGACTGCGGGCGGCCGGCGCCGACCGGCTCGAAGCCGTCGCGGCGGCAAGCCTTGGCCTCTCGGCACCGATTCTGCTCGGCGGCTTCGGCTTCTCCGGCCGCGGCCCACTGCCCGCGCCATTCGGTCCATTCGCGCCTGCCGACTTCATGGTACCGCAGTTGCTGTTCGAAGAGCGCGACGGCGACCTGTCGCTGCGCCTCCTGGGCCGGTCGGAAGGCGACGCCGGCCAGCCGACCGCGCCCGACACCCTCGCGTCGCTCCTCGTGGCGATGCCTGGCAGAGCGGCGAGCGGTCGCCTCGTCTTCGCCGATCCGCCCGGCAGTCGCGCCGCGTGGCGGGACGAGGTGGATCGTGCCCGCGTGGCCATTCGCAGCGGTGGGCTGCAGAAGGTCGTGCTGGCGCGCACGAGCCTCGCGTTGGCGAGCGAGCCGTGGAGCGTGCCGAATATCGTGCGCGAGCTGTCGCTGCACGAACCGGATTGCAACATCTTCGCCTTCCACCGGAAGGGACGCACCTTCCTCGGCGCGACGCCAGAGCGCCTCGTGCGCGTCGCGGATGGCACGGCGGAGGTGGCTTGCCTGGCGGGGTCCGCTCCGCGCGGTGCGACCACCGAGGAGGACCGGGCCATCGGCCAGGAGCTCCTGCGCAGCGCCAAGAACCGAGCCGAGCACCACTTCGTCGTGACGGCGGTGGAAGGGGCCCTGCGGGCGCGCGGCCTCGCGCCGGAAGTGGCTGCGGCGCCTTCGCTCAAGCGCCTGAAGAGCGTGCAGCACCTCTACACTCCGGTGCGTACGCCACTCGGGGCGCGGGAGACGATATTCACGCTCGCCGACGCCCTGCATCCGACGCCCGCCCTGGGCGGCACGCCGCAGGGCCTCGCGCTGTCGTGGATATTCGAACACGAGAGAGCGCCGCGCGGCCTCTACGGCGGCGCGATCGGCTACGCCGCTCGGGACGGCGAGGGGGAGTTCGACGTGGCCATCCGCTGCGCTCTCGTGCGGGGTCGGGTGGCAACACTCTGGGCCGGTTCGGGCATCGTGGAGGATTCCGATCCCGACGAGGAGCTCAAGGAAACCGATCTCAAGTTCCGCCCCCTCCGCGAGGCCCTCCAGGAGGCGATCCGGACGTGAACCAGTACCTGCCCCTGATGCATTTCGCCGCCGCACTCCGCGACGCTGGCGTCGAAGACGTCGTCGTGAGCCCTGGGTCCAGGTCGACGCCGCTCGCCCTCGCTTTTGCGGCATTCCCCGAACTGCGGTTGCATGTTCTGCTCGACGAGCGCTCCGCCGGATACTTCGGTCTCGGCATGGGCCTCTCGAGCGGTAGGCCGGCGGCGCTCGTGTGCACCTCGGGCACGGCCGCAGCAAACTATCTGCCGGCTGTCGTCGAGGCCAGATACGGTCATGTGCCGCTCGTCGTGCTGACCGCCGACCGGCCGCGCGAACTGCGCGACGTAGGGGCAAACCAGACGATCGACCAGACGCGCATCTACGGCACGCACGCCAAATGGTTCGTCGAACTCCCGACCGATGGAGACGACGGAGAGTTCCTCGCCGCCTACGCCCGCACGGCCGGCCTGCGCGCCGTCGCCGCAGCCGTGGCGAGACCCTACGGACCTGTGCACGTCAACATCCCCTTGCGCGAGCCCCTGCTGCCGGAGGCGCCGCTCACGCCGCCCGCGGCACAGCCGGAGGACCTTCGCGGCATGGCGCGAGAGGAGAGAAGCGCCCCAAGGCTGCTGCGAGAGGCCGTCCGTCGGATCAGGGCTGCGCGGCGCGGCCTCATCGTGGCCGGGCCGCTGCCGCCTGCGCGGCCCCTGCCCGACCTCCTTGCCCTCTCCCGGTACACCGGCTTCCCGCTGCTGGCGGACCCGCTCTCGGGGCTTCGCAGCCTGGAGGGTGACGGCGCGGGGCGCATCGACGCCTATGATCTCTACCTGCGCGACCATGACCTGCGCGAAGATCTCAGGCCTGATCTCGTCCTGCGCGTCGGCGGCATGCCGACATCGAAGTCGCTTGGCCAGTGGCTCGCCGCGCTGCCGCCAGACACGACGATCCTTCTTCCCGGCGAGGAGGCGTGGCAGGATCCCCTGCTCGCTACAGGCCTCCTTCTGACCGGATCTGCCGAGCTCGACGTGGCGGAACTGATCGCTGGACTCGAGGGGGAGGCGGTAGCCTCACCGTACCTCGATCGTTTCACGCGGGCGGACAGGGCCGCGCGCAGGGCCGCCGAGAATTTCCTCTCGGCGCATGCCCCCTTCGAGGCGACCGCGATCCACAACCTGGCCGCCCAGCTCCAGCCCGGCGACCAGCTGTTCGTCGGTTCGAGCATGCCCGTGCGCGATCTCGACGGCTTCCTGCCAGGCGGCGGCGGGCAGCGCATCCTCGCCATGCGCGGCGCGAGCGGCATCGACGGGGTCGTCTCCGCCGCCGTCGGCGCCTCCGGCAGCAGGGGCGCGCGCAAGGGGATGTTGACGTGCACAGGTCCGTAGGGTCTCGCCACGGCTGCGGCGACGGCGCGCAGGCCGGCCGTGCGGGCGTAGGCGG
>JAJYNV010000419.1:1053-9304 GCA_021786135.1 Bacillota bacterium | reverse complement strand
CCGATCTAGCGTTGGCCGGCGCCAGCCGTAAAGGCGCAGGCGCGCCTTGCCGTCCGAGCGCGCAAGGTCGGCGAGGGCGAGATCCCTGGCCATGTTGTAACGGCCGGAGCGGTCGCCCTCGCGCAGGATCAGGAGCTCAGCCACCGAGCCGCTCGAGGAGCTTGGGCTGCTTGACGGCCCTGGCCTCGTCGAGTCGTCCCACCACGGTGTTGTGCGGAGCCGACTTGACGTAGTCTGGGTTCTCGCGGCCCTCGTCGATGATGCGGCAGAGGATCTCGGCGAAGCCCTGCAGGGTCTCCTTGGTCTCCGTTTCGGTCGGCTCGATCATCATCGCCTCGTGGACGATGAGCGGGAAGTAGACCGTCGGCGGATGGAAGTCGAAGTCGAGCAGCCGTTTGGCGATGTCGAGCGTCTTGACGCCCTTCTGGCGGACGAGGTCCTCCGGTGGAGCCACGACGAACTCGTGCTTGGGAATGCGGTCGAAGGGCAGGTCGAAGTGGTCCTTGATCAGGCTGAGGACGTAGTTGGCGTTCAGCACCGCGTCGTCCGAGACCTCTCTGAGACCCGCTCCGCCCAGTGCCCGGATATAGGTGTAGGCGCGCACGAGGATGCCGAAGTTGCCGTAGAACGACCGCATCTGGCCGATCGAATGCGGCAGGTCGTAGCTCAGGTGGAAGTGTCCCTGCTCGTTCGTCACGAGCGGCATCGGCAGGAAGTCCTTGAGATGCGCCTTGACTCCCACGGGGCCGGCGCCGGGGCCGCCGCCGCCGTGCGGCGTCGAGAACGTCTTGTGCAGATTCAGGTGGACGATGTCGAAGCCCATGTCGCCAGGGCGCGAGTGGCCGAGCACCGCGTTCAGGTTGGCTCCGTCGTAGTAGAGGAGTCCACCCGCGGCGTGGATGATCTCGGCAATCTCGGTGATGCGCTCATCGAACACGCCGAGGGTGTTCGGGTTCGTCAGCATGAGCGCCGCCGTCTTCTCGGACGCCAGAAGGCGAAGCGCCTCCACGTCGACGCCACCGCGCTCGTCCGACGGCACGTGCACCACTTCGAAGCCGGCCATGGCAGCCGTGGCCGGGTTGGTGCCGTGCGCCGAGTCGGGCACGATCACCTGCGTGCGCTCTGCATCGCCCTTCGCCTCGTGGTAGGCCCGGACGATGAGGATGCCGGTCAGCTCTCCGTGTGCGCCTGCAGCGGGCTGCAGCGACACGGCGTCCATGCCGGTGATCTCAGCGAGGTCCTGCTGCAGTTCCCACATCAACCGCAAGGCGCCCTGGACCGTCTCCTCGCTCTGGTACGGGTGCACCTGCGCGAAGCCCGGCAGGCGGGCCGTGTCCTCGTTGATCTTGGGGTTGTACTTCATCGTGCAGGAGCCGAGCGGGTAGAAGCCGTTGTCGACGCCGTAGTTGCGGCGCGAGAGACCTGTGAAGTGGCGCACTGCCTGGACCTCGGAGAGTTCCGGGAGCGGCAGTTCCTTGCGGATCTCCGCCGCCGGCAGGAATGCGCCGAGGTCCACCTTGCGGCTCGGCAGATACTCAGTGCCGCGTCCAGGTGCGTGTTCCTCGAAGATCGTCTTCATGCCTCGACCCCCTGCAGCACGTCGAGGAGCCTTCCGATCTCCTCGGTTGTCCTCTTCTCCGTGACGGAGAGCAGCATGTAGCCAGGGAGCTCCGGGTAGAACCGCTCGAGGTCGAGCGGTCCGAGCATGCCTGCCTTCAGCATGGCCGCCTCGACATCGGCGACCTTCGCCCGGCTGCGCACCGCGACCTCGAAGGCGTAGGGACCTGAGAACGCCAGATCGGCGCCGGCCACCCGGCCGAGCCCGTCGCCCAGGACATGGGCTCCCTCGATCGAGAGCGCCGCGGCCTGCCTGAGTCCCTCCGGTCCCAGGAGAGTCGTGTAGATCGTTGCGGAAAGAGCCATGAGGCCCTGGTTGGTGCAGATGTTGGATGTGGCCTTCTCACGCCGGATGTGCTGCTCACGCGTCTGGAACGTGAGGACGTAGCCCTTCTTGCCGTCCTTGTCCGCCGTCTCGCCGACGATGCGGCCCGGCAGGCGCCTCAGGTACTCCTGACGTGCGGCCATGAAGCCGAGGAACGGACCGCCGAACGACGGCGCGATGCCGAGCGCCTGGCCCTCACCCACGGCGACGTCGGCACCGTAGGCGCCTGGCGGCCGCAGCACGGCCAGCGAGATGGGGTCCGAGACTGCGATGTAGAGTGCACCGGCGGCGTGCGTCGCCTTGACCATGCTGTCGACGTCCTCGAGCAGGCCGAAGAAGTTCGGGTGCTGCACAATGACGCAGGCAGCTCCCTCGGCCACCGCGGTGACATCCTCGGCCGCTGCGCGCCCGTCGCGGAGCGGCAGCTCTACCACTTCAAGCCCGCGGCCGTGCGCGTAGGTGCGCAGGACGGCCCGGTACTGCGGGTCGACGGAGCGCGCGACGACGATCCGCTCCCTGCCCGTCTGGCCCCAGGCCAGCATCGCGGCTTCGGCCACGGCCGTGGCGCCGTCGTAGAGGGAAGCCTGCGCAATGTCGAGGTCCGTGAGGGCGGCGATCAGCGACTGGAACTCGAAGATGGCCTGCAGCGTGCCTTGGCTGATCTCAGGCTGGTACGGCGTGTACGCCGTGTAGAACTCCGAGCGCCGCAGCATCTCGCCCACGACGGACGGGATGTAGCGGTCGTAAGCACCGGCGCCTAGGAACGAGACATGCCGGCCCATGTCGAGGTCTTGTGCCGCAAGGTCCGCCAGAAGCTGGGCCACTTCACTTTCGGAAAGGCCCTCAGGCAGATGCAGGGGACGATCGAGGCGCACGGCCTCAGGCAGATCGGAGAAGAGCTCCTCGACGGAGGAGGCGCCGATCTGCCGCAGCATTTCGCGCCGATCTTCCTCGGTATGCGGGGTGAAGCGCATGTCAGTGCCCGCCCTCCTGCAGGGCCGTGTAACCCTGGGCGTCGAGCAGCGCCCCCACCTCGGCGTCGTCCGCGATCTCGATCTCGACGATCCAGCCCTGGCCGTACGGGTCCTGGTTGACAAGCTCCGGCGTGTCGACGAGCGCCTGGTTCGCCGCGACGACCTTGCCGGTGATCGGCGCAAAGACGTCCGAGACGCTCTTCACGGACTCGACTACGCCGAACGCCTCGCCCTTCTTGACGTCGCGGCCGACTTCCGGCAGCTCGACGAACACCACGTCGCCGAGCTGGTCCTGCGCAAAGTCGGTGATGCCGATGCGGGCGGACTTGCCTTCAGGGCGCAACCACTCGTGGTCCTCGGTGTAACGGAGCTCGGACGGTGTCTTCACTTGCCACTCCTCCTGTAGAACGGCCTCTTGATAATTTCCGCCGCAATCGCGCGGCCGCGCACCGAGACCGCAATGCGCGTGCCCACCTGTGCGTACTCGGCCGGTACGAAGCCGAGTCCGATCGCCTCGCCCAGCGTGGGCGAGAGCATGCCGCTCGTCACAACGCCGATCTCCTCGCCCGATGGGCTCAGGATCGGGTAGCCGTGGCGCGCAATGCCGCGTTCTTCGAGCCTGAAGCCGACGAGCCGCCGCTTCGGACCGCCCGACTCCTGCTCCGCCTTCAGGGGTTCGATGCCGGTGAAGTGCTCCTTCTCGAGCCGCACCCAGTACTTGAGTCCGGACTGGAGCGGTGTGTGGTCCTGGTCGAGCTCCTGCCCGTAGAGCGGCAGGCAAGCCTCGAACCGGAGAGAGTCCCTCGCACCGAGACCGCACGGCAAGATGCCGTAGGATTCCCCTGCCCGTAGGATCTCACGCCAGACGTGGACGGCGTCCTCCGGACGCAGGTAGATCTCGAAGCCGTCCTCCCCGGTGTAGCCCGTCCGCGAGACCCAGAGCGCCTGCCGCCCCGCGATCTCGATGTCCGGCTGCACCCAGAAGAAGGCGATCCGCTTCAGGTCGAAGGATGTCAGGCTCTGCAGGATCTCCTGTGCCTTCGGCCCCTGCAGCGCGATCTCAGCCGTCTTGGCGGAGATGTCCACGGCCTCGACGTCCGGGAACAGCTGCTGCCGCCGCTCCATGACCCAGTTGACGTCCTTCTCCGTATTCGCGGCGTTCACGACGAGCAGGACGTGGCCCGGCTCGAGCCGGTAGACGAGGAGGTCGTCGACCACGCCGCCGTGCTCGTAGCACATAGGTGAATAGAGGACCTGGTTCTCCTCGAGCTTGAGGCAGTCGTTCGTCACCAGTTCGTCGGCAAACTCGAGCGCCCGCGCACCGTGCAGGTCGATCTCGCCCATGTGCGAGACGTCAAACATGCCTGCGCGCTGTCGCACCGCCTCGTGCTCCGCCAGGATCCCGGCCGGGTACTGCACGGGCATGTCCCAGCCGCCGAAGTCCACCATGCGGCCGCCAAGGGCCAGGTGCTCCTCGTAGAGAGGTGTCCGCTTTCCCATTCCCATGCCTCCTGGATCGCCACCGCGCGATCCCATCTCGATCTCCGGTCTGCGCTCCCCACTTAAGGGCTCTATGCGCCCGTAGGTCAGCTGATGGTTCGTCAGACCGGGCTGGGGCGCAACCGCATCCCCCACAGCCAAGCCGTCCCCAAGAGGCCAAGGACGCCGATCACTGCGACGGCCAGAAAGAGGCTGGTGAACGCCGGCAGCATGCTGCCGTAGACCACCGGTCCGATCGCCACGCCGAGTGCCCGGAACGTTCCCAGCAACGCCTGGGCGGAACCAGCCTGCGTCTTCGGTGCGAACCCCAAAACAAGATACTGCAACGGCGATCCCATGGTAAGGCCCACACCGCCCCCGAGCAGCAAAAGTCCCGCGATCATGCCCGCGAGTCCGCCGACCGTGACCACCGCGACAGACCCGGACGCCATGAGCAGAAACCCGAAGGAGAGGACCCAGCGGGGTCCGATGCGATCGGCCAGCCGCCCTCCATAATAGGATGTCGCGGCGCTGGCGAGGGCCATCGGCAAGAGGGCCGCGCCCGACGCCACCTCCGGTAGGTGCAAGACCCGCACCGCGTAGAGCGGTACAAAGAGCGCAGCGGCCATGGCGGCGGCACTGAGGCAGCCGAGCAGGTACACCGGCACGAGGCGACCGCCGCCTTGGAAGATCGGCGCCGCGGCGGAGCGCTCCCAGAGGATCAGGTTCGGCAGGAGCAAGATACCGAAGACCAGGCTGGCCCAGCCGAGCGGCAGCGCATGGCGGTCGAGCATCTCGACGCCCAGGAGGATGGCGGCCATCGCGAGCGCGGTGAGCGCGGCACCCTGCAGGTCTGCCCCTTCCGGCACGGCGTGCGTGCCCTCCGAGACGTAGATGAAGGCCAGAACTGCCACTGCGAGGCCGAGCGGAGCGGTGACGAGGAAGAGCCAGTGCCAGCCGAGTCCGCTGACGATGACACCACCGATCGGCGGTGCGATGATCGCGGCGATGCCGTAGACGGCGCCCAGGACGCCAAGTATGGCGCCGCGACGCTCGGGCGCGAACGCCTGGGCGATCTCGGCGCTCACAAGCGGCAGGAGGGCGGCGGCACCTGCGGCCTGCAGGCCACGGCCGACAAGGAGAAGCGGGAACCCGCCGGCAAATCCGCTGAGCACGGACCCCAGCGCGAATGTGACGCCGCCCGCAGCGAAGAGCACGCGGCGACCGTGGCGGTCCCCAAGCACGCCCAGGATGGGCAGGCAGACGCCATAGACGATGGCGTAGAGCGTCACGAGCCAGGATGCGAGGGCCGTGGGCAGGTGCAGGGCGTGCGCAATCGGCTCGAGGCCTGGTGCCAAGAGGCTGAGATCCGCCGCACTCAGGAACACCCCGAGCACGAGTGTCGCAATGAGCCCCTTCTGTGCGGTCGACAAGTGCAAATCCCTCCACCACAGAGCGGACACTTCGACGCATTTCGCACGCCCGGGCGCGATTTCCTGTCCACCCGCCATTCCCCTGCCCCACAGCCGGCACCGACGCGGCCCGAATCGGTCCGGACGGAACTCGTCTCATGCGGGCGAAAGTGCTACGCTTCGGGACAGTTTCGCTCGTGGGGGAATGCTCCATGTCGATAGCGCCAGCTGACATCCGGTCGCCGTTTTCCGAGCGGCCGATGCTCGTCTTCTGGGAGACCACGAAAGCCTGTCTGCTCGCCTGCCGGCACTGCCGCGCCACGGCGCAGCCGAATCCTCTTCCGGGCCAGCTCGACACCGAGGAAGGCATGCACCTTCTGAGGAGCATCCGCGCATTTGGCGATCCGCCGCCCGTCATCGTCTTCACCGGCGGCGACCTCATACTGCGGGACGACATCTTCGACCTGATCGCCGAAGCCAACCGGCTCGGCCTGCACGTCGCCGCCGCCCCGGCCGCCACGCCTCTCCTCGATCGCAGCATGCTGCAGCGCCTCAAGGACTCGGGCGTGCAGTCGGTGTCGCTGAGCCTCGACGCGCCAGGACCCGTCCACGACGGCATTCGAGGAGTCGAAGGCACCTACGAGCTCACGCTCGCCGCCACCCGCGCCGCCCTCTCTGTAGGGCTCAAGGTGCAGATCAACACGGTGGTGATGCGTTCGACGCTCGACACGCTGCCGGAGATCGCCGCCCTCCTGCTGCGTGAGGGCGTTCCCATCTGGGAGGTCTTCTTCCTCATCGTCACAGGCCGAGCCGGCGACGATGATGCGCTCAGTCCCCGGGAGCACGACGATGTGTGCCACTTTTTGCTCGACGTGTCCCGCTACGACATGCTGGTGCGCACTGTGGAAGCCCCGTTCGTGCGCCGCGTGCTGCGCGAGCGCGAGGCTGGCAAGGAAGGCGGAGCGCTGCACGCGCATCTCCGGCAGGAGCTTGAGCGTCTCGTCGGCGCCGCTGCCCATCCGGTGCGCATGGGCACGCGAGGCACGCTCGACGGCGACGGCATCCTCTTCGTCGCGCACGACGGCACTATCTCGCCGGGCGGCTTTCTGCCGCTCGAACTCGGCAATGTCCGCCAGGACGACCTCGTGGCGGTCTACCGCGACGACCCGCTTCTCCAGCGCATCCGCCGCCGCGAATTCGCCGGCCGCTGCGGCTCCTGCGAGTACCGCGGCGTCTGCGGCGGCTCGCGCGCACGCGCCTACGCCTCGTTCGGCGACCCTTTCGCATCGGACCCCGCATGTCCGCTCGTCGAGGCCGAACACGCTCAGTGATGCAGAGTCCGCACGAAGGAAAGCACGGCCGGACCGAGGAGAACGATGAACAGGGCCGGAAAGACGAGGAAGATCAAAGGGAAGAGCATCTTGATCGGCACCTTGAGCGCCGCCTCCTGAGCGCGCTGGCGCCTGAGTGAGCGCATCTGCTCGCTCTGTGCCCGCAGCACCGTCGCGATTCCGACGCCCAGCTCGTCGGCCTGCACCACCGCTCCGACGAACGCCGTGAGGTCTGGGAGGTCCATGCGCCTGGCGAGGTCGGAGAGCGCCTCCGCCCTGGGTCTGCCGAGCTGCAGTTCGCGCAGGAGCCGGCCGAACTCGCCCGTGACCGGCTCACCGAATCGGCCCGTCACGCGCGAGAGTGCCGCGTCGAAGCCGAGACCCGCCTCGACCGAGACCGACAGGAGGTCCAGCACGTCCGGTAGCTGGTGCAGCATCAGGTGCTGGCGCGCGGTGGCGCGACGCGCGAGCCAGAAGTCCGGCAGGCGCCAGCCGAGGATGCCGAGTGCCGCGCCGATCAGTATGGCCATGCCGCCGAAGAGCGCCGGCAGGAGTCCGATGATCAGCAGCAGGAAGCGGCTGCCGAGCAGCACGCCGGGGGACGTCGGATTGCCAGCGCGCTCGATTCGCTTCCGCAGCAGATCGCCCTGGCGCTGCGGCAGGTAGCGCATGAGGACACGCGACAGCTCCTCGAGCAGTGGTCGCAGGAACCGGTCGATGAACCCGCGTTCCGGGTCGGCAGCGGCTACCGCTCCGTTGCGGTGGCGGACGACGCGTTCGAGCTGGATGCGCTCAAGCTCCTGCACCGCGCCGGGAGCGACGATGTAGAGTCCGATGCTGTAGCCGAGGGCGATGGCCAGGAGCACGGTGATTATCTCCATGGTCTAGACCTCGATCCGCACGACGCGGCTGAGGACGAAGAAGCCCGCGATCTCGAAGAGTCCCGCCAGGATGAGAAGCATGCGGCCGATGCCCGGTTGCAGCATCGGACCGACAAAGGCGGGAGCGAGCATCGCCATCAGCACCAGAAGTCCGATCGGCAAGAGGCCGATGATCATGGAAGACATGCGGCCCTGGGCCGAGAGCGCCCGCACCTCCGCCTGCAGGCGGATG
>JAJYNV010000419.1:0-1043 GCA_021786135.1 Bacillota bacterium | reverse complement strand
CCCGGATCGTCTGCTGGATGCGGTCGAGCACCTCGGCCAGATTGCCTCCGACCTGGCGCTGGATCTGGACAGCCGTGACCATGAGGGTGAGGTCGGGCGAACCTGCCCGCTTCGCCAGATTTTCGAGCGCTTCGTCTACGGGCACGCCGACGCGCGTCTCGGCCAGCATGCGGTCGAGTTCCTGCCCGAGCGGCCCCTTCGTCTGGCGCGCGCAGGCGTCAAGCGCCTGGAGGAGCGAGAAGCCCGCCCGCAGGGCGCTTGCGGTGCTGCCGAGCGCATCGGGCAGCGCAAGGCCGATCTGCTTGCGGCGCTCCTGCGACCGCGTGCCCAGAAAGAGCGTGGGCAGCGCGAGCAGCATGGGCGCGAGCAGCAGGAGCACTCCGCCGCCCAGGAGCAGCGCGAGCAGCAGACCCAGGACGCCCAGGCCCAGGCTGAGCAGCAGGAACTCGCCCACGCGCAGTTCGAGATCCGCGGCGCGCAGCCTCGCCTCGAGGCTTTGCACGAGCGAGCGCCGCAGGATCATGGCCTCGAGCGCGGACGCGATGCGCTCGCGCGGCGTGCGCGACGGCTCCCGTTGCGCCTCGTCCGCCGCCGGACTCTCGCCGCGATGCACGGTGCGGCGAAGCTGACGGACCATGGCGGGGTCCGGCGAGAGCAGTGCCCACATGCCGGAAAAGATGAAGGCGAAGATCGCGACGAGCGCGATGTCTCTACCCATCGCGGCCACCCGCCTGGAAGATGTGTGGATCGACCGTGTGCCCATAGGTCTCGAGACGTTCGAGAAAGCGGGGCCTGAGGCCCGTGGGCGCAAAGCCTTCGCTGGGCTTGTAGCGGAAGAGATCCTGGAGCACGATGACCTCCCCCTCCATGCCCTGCACCTCGGTGATGTGCGTGACGCGCCTCGAGCCGTCCCGCATGCGCTGGGCGTGCACGATCAGGTCCAGAGCCGAAGCGATCTGCTCGCGGATGGCGCGCATCGGCAATTCGAATCCTGCCATCAGCACCATGGTCTCGATGCGCGACAGCACGTCGCGCGGCGCATT
>JAJYNV010000370.1 GCA_021786135.1 Bacillota bacterium | reverse complement strand
CTGAGCCAGGATCAAACTCTCACCAAATTGCTTGGCTCGAGCCGTTTGGCTCTTTACATTCGTACGTTCGCTCGCAAAGTTCCTACTGTTCGGTTTTCAAAGACCGAGCCGGTCTGCACCGGCGTCCCGCTCTCGCGGCGACAAGCGATACTATACTACGCGCTTCACGCGTCTGCAACAGGTATGTTCTGGATGTCGCTACGGACGGCGCATGCGGCGTCCACGCGGCGACAGTTTCGGCCGCTCGGCGCGACGTGACAGACTGCCGATCGCCTCGCGCAAGAGTTCGGACTGGCGCCCGTCGCGCTCGTCGACTTGACGCAGTGCCTCGCGCAGCAGAGGCAGCGCACGCGCATCGCCGTAGTCCGCCAAGGCACGCACCAAAGCGCCCTTGCCTTCCCACCACGACGTCTTCCGGAATAGCGAGATGAGGAAACGGAAGACACGCTCATCCTTCTCCATGCGCGACAGCACTTCGGAGAGATAGATCGCCGTTTCGGCATCGGCCTCGCCCGATGCGAACGAGAGAACCTGCGGCGCGACGGCAGAGCCGAGCTTGACGAGCGCCGTCTGCGCGGCCGTAAACAGCTCATCCTGCGGGTCGACCTCGGCGACGATGCGGAGCAGCGTGGGCGTGGCCTCGACTGCCTGCAGCGAAACCACAGCTTCGAGCGCTCGCACAGGTGCAAGATGCTCGTGCCCCTGATCGTCATCCCGCAACTCGGGTGCACCCAGGATCGTCAGAAGAACCGGCAGCACTTCACTGCCATGCTGCTGCAGCACTGCGTAGCTCTCTTCAGAGAGCTGTCCCTGGCCGGACATGATCTCGCCGTAGAAGCGGTCGACATCATCCTGTTCGCGCCATACCTCACCGCCCGTCTGATTCCAGCGGCGATGCTGCGAAAGGTCTCGCACGATGCCGCGTGCGCCGCGGCGCAGCCGCTCCTCGGCCACAGGACGCAACGGATAGCTGAAATCGTCGTCGTTCGCGACCGCTTCGACAGCGGCATAAAGCGCGTGCAGCCAAGGCTCGAGCGGACCGACGATACGTCCCCAGACGGATCTTACTCGCCTGCCGCAGAGAGCCAGAGTACCAACGCGTCCGATGCGGGCAAGCGCCTGGCTTTCGTTGCCGCGCTCCACCAGGCGCCGCGCTTCGCTGAGAAGCCGATCGCTATCGTCATCCTCACTGAACTCCTGCTCGACGTACACATGCAGGATGGCGATCCAGGCAGGGAAGGCATCATAGATCGACCGCCCACCCGTTTCGAGAAACCGTTCCGCGAGGGCCTGGATATCCATCGGATATTCCCGCAGGTCGAGATTGTGCGGCATCGCGCGAATCAACGTGCGCAGGTCCTCTGTCGCCGCCTGCAGGTCTTCCTGGGATCTGATCGCCGCATGCAGCAAAACGCTGAAGGCAAGCCCCTCCACCACGCCCGTATAGGCGCCGATCAGCACATCGCGATCATAGAAGAGCATCCCGTCGCGCAGGTCTCGGCAGGTTTCAACGAACCCTTCCGGACTCAACGCATCGACGAGTTCTTGAAGCAGGTCATCCCTCTGTGCCGTAGGCCCACCCCCTCGCGCCCAACCGATCGCCTACTCGCCCCAGATCATGAGCGACACGAAATCGAGTCGCAGCACATCCTCCTGGGATCCGCGCAGGGTCAGAGAGCCGTCCAGGTACGGCTCGGTGGGCGTGCGTTGACCCTGGAAGATGCCGATCAGCACCTCGGCAGGTGCTGTGAGCACGATATGCGGATCTGCGCAGTGCTGGCGCTCCCAATCCATCTCGCCCGCGCGCATGCGGATCCAGGCCTGTACGTCCGGCAGATCCTTCGCCACCACCGCGATGTCGCGGTTCCAATCGCGATTCATCTGGCGGAGCCGCTGGTTTTCGTTCACTTTGCTCCGAAACTGGTCGAGCGCAGCGTAGATATCGTCCGGGGTAAAGTTGGTCACGAAGCGGAGCCCCCCTGCAGGTTCTCGATGCGCGGTTCAAGGTGCAGGCGTCGCAGCCATTCGGCGTAGCCCGCGTGTCCGAGTTCTTCCGGCCGCTTCCCCGCGAGCGCGACGATCATTGCTTCGATCACGTTGGTGCCGAAGCTGCGACCCGCCATCTCCGGCGTCGTCGTCACCACGTGTGTCGCGCCGCGTTCCCTCAGCTCGGCGATGTCCTTGGCCGTCGTGGTGTTCGTCAAGATCCACTTGCCATCGATCCTGGGCGGCAGATACTTGCGAATGAAGTGCCAGTCGCCGGCGATCACATCCGCCGCGTCGTAATACTCGTGGAACCGTTCGCTCGCGCCACCCTTCTCCTGCTCCTTGCCGGTCGGATAGAGCATCGTGAAGGGCATCTTCGCCATCTCCGGCAGAATGCGCCGCGCAATGTCGGCTAGTTCGTCGAGCGTGGTGATCGGATAGGGCATGCCGGCTGAAAAAATAAGGTCGCCGAAGACGATCGGGCAACCGATCTCGACGATGGCCTCCGCCATGCCGAAGCGATCCACGGCAGAAACCATCAGCACGCGGGTCGTCGGCTTCAGGAGCTCCGTCTTGTGCAGGAGGTATTGCACGGCGTCGCGCTCCAAGGTGTCCTTGATGCCCGACCCATCGACAGCCGGCGTAACGCGGGCGGCCTCCATCAGACGCAAGCCGTCGCGCACCACATAGCGCTCGCCGCGGGCAAAGAAGTACACGTCGATGCCGCCCAGCCCGATGGCGTCAACCTGGCCGTCGTGCTCTCGAATGAGCTGTTCTGCGCGATTGAGGTCTCCGTCCGTCCCCCGCCGGCTAAGTTCGATCTCCTCGCCCAGCATGGACACCTGCACCGTGTGGTCGCGCTGCGACGATCCAAGTGAGACACCGAGGACGTGCTTCATGGTTCTAGCCTTCTTTCTGAGGCTTGGGACGCTGTAGCGGAAAGAGGATCACTTCGCGCAGGGACGGCGCATCGAAGAGCAGCATGCACAGCCTGTCCACGCCGACACCAAGGCCGCCGGCCGGCGGCATGCCGTATTCGAGAGCCAGCAGGAAGTCCTCGTCGAACCCGTGCGCCTCCTCGTCACCAAGTTGCCGCTGTCGCGCCTGCAATTCAAAGGCAGCCCGCTGGGCTTGGGCATCGTTCTGCTCGCTGTAAGCGTTGCCGAGCTCCATGCCTGCCAGGAAGGCCTCGAAACGCAAGGCGTAGCGCGGATCCTGGGCCCGCTTGGCGAGCGGGGACATCAACGACGGGTGGTCCAGAACAAACGTCGGCTGGCGCAGATGGGGCTGCGCATAGTGTTCGAAAATGTCGTCCATGATTTTCGTGATGGGTTGGACAGGGTCGATGCCTGCCTCGGAAGCTGCCCGCCGCCAGTCCTGCTCCTCGTGGAAGCGGTCGAGGTCGGGTCCGCCGTATTCGCGGACGAGCTCGCCGAAGGTTGCGCGGCGCCAGGTCGGCCCGGCGTCGAACTCCTCTCCCTGGAAGGTAAAGCGCGTCGTGCCGAGGGAAGCGAGCGCCGCATCGCGCACGAGCTCCTCGGTGAGATCCATCATGACCTCGCGGTCGGCGTACGCCTCATAGCACTCGAGCATCGTGAACTCGGGGTTGTGCCGCGTCGAAATACCCTCGTTGCGGAAGACCCGGCCGATCTCGTAGACGCGCTCGAAACCACCGACCAGCAGCCGCTTCAGATGAAGCTCCAGCGCGATGCGCAGGTAGAGCTGCATGTCGAGCGCGTTGTGGTGCGTCTCGAAGGGGCGTGCACTAGCGCCGCCCGCCATCGCGTGCAGGACGGGCGTCTCAACCTCTAGATAGCCCCGCTCGTCGAGAGTGTGCCGCAAAGAGCGCAGAACGGCCGACCGGCGGCGGAAGATCTCGCGCACTTCGGGATTCGCCATGAGGTCGAGATAGCGCTGGCGATACCTGAGGTCGGTGTCCTGGAGACCATGGTACTTCTCGGGCGGCGGCCTGAGAGCCTTGCCGAGCGGCACATAGGTCGTCGCATCAATGGAAGGCTCGCCCCGGCGCGTGCGGAAGACCGATCCCTCGACTCCGAGGAAGTCCCCAAGATCCAGATAGTCGAGGATGCGGAAAAGCTCTGCTCCAACGCCATCGCGCCGCACGTAAACCTGAATGCGGCCCGTCTCGTCGTGCAGATCCAAGAATGCGGAACCTCCGTGCAGCCGCACGGCACGGATGCGTCCGGCGACACGCACGGATTGTCCCAGAAGTTCGTCGCATCGCGCGACGACGTCCGCGGCGTGCTGCGTCACGACGTAACGCTGGCCATATGGATTGACGCCCAGGGAGACGAGCTCCCTGAGCTTATCGAAGCGTTGGGGTTCGGGCCAAGCCTCGGCCCTGGGCTCTTCGGGGTTCACCTAACGCCGAACTCCCAGCACCTCGACGCGCAAGGTGCCGGCAGGCACACCGATCGAGACCACCTGTCCGACATGCGCACCCAGAAGCGCCTTGCCCACAGGCGACTCGTTCGAGATGCGGTTCTCTGCCGGATCGGCCTCGGTCGAGCCAACGATGACATACTCGTATGTCTCGTTTTCGTCCAAGTCGCGCAGGGTCACCTGGGAGCCGATCGCTACGACTTCGGGGTCGCCCGACGCCTCCTCGATGATCTTGGCATTGCGCAGCATCTTCTCGAGCGTCAGAATGCGACCCTCAATAAAGGCCTGCTCGTTCTTGGCATCTTCATATTCCGAATTTTCCGAGATGTCGCCGAACTCGCGCGCCTGCTTGATGCGCTCGGCCACTTCACGGCGCCGCACGGACTTGAGGTGTTCGAGCTCCTGTTCGACCTTCTTAAGTCCTTCGTTCGACAGGAGTACTTCCTTCTCCAAACACGGCACCCCTCTCCAACCGTCGTGCACAACGAGCGTCCCCGAAAAACGGACGGACAGCCCCACGCGGGGTGCCCGCCTCTTGAACGCTCGCGCGTATTATATGCCGGGTCCTGGATGCTGTCAACGCATGCCAAGCCAAGATAGCCTAGATGTCGCGCCCGGTCTGCAACGAGTCGAGCAAGGCGTCAAGTTCGGCCGTGTCCACCACGCGGTCCTCCGTCATGGGCGATGAGCCGAGCTGCAGCCCGGCCACCTCGCGTCCCAGGAGCGCCGCGGCCAGCGTGAACCAGTGATCCGACGTCACCAGAACCACGTGGTCCAGAGTGCGCAAGCGCGCCACCGTTCCCAGCACCTCATGCAACAGGGCCATGCCAGAGCGCTCATTCAGGTAAGCCTGCCGTTCCGCTTCAGAAAAGAGCAGCACGAAGTCCACGCCGCGTCGCTCGCAGATCGCGCGGACGTCTTCGCGATTTGCGATGGGGAACCCCACCAGACCGATCGACCCGCCCTTATGCAGCTCTGCGATCGTCTCGAGTCGGGAGACGAAACTCCGGTCCACCGAGAAGCGCTCCGCAGTCGCCTGCTGCGAAAGTCCGGCGCTCCGCAGGCGCAGCATCTCGTCGAGCGTAGCCTGCATCCGGCGCCGGCTCAGAGTCTTGTCGCCGATGTGGATGAGATCATCCATGTGCCTTGCCGCCTCCAGACTGCACTTTGCGGACGCGGGGAGCGCCCGGCCCACAATATCACCTTGGCACGACGCCCACGAGCAGAGTGCTATACTCGTTCTGCCAGAAAGACCCGCAGGTCGCAAGGAGGCGCGATGTCGTGGAGCTGACTTTCTTGGGTCATGCGACGTGGCTTATCCGGACAGGAGGCAAGTCTCTCCTAGTTGATCCCTTCATAACCGGCAACCCTGCCGCCACCGTGCGGGCCGAAGATATTGCGTGCGACTTCGTCCTCATTTCGCACGCCCATGGCGATCACATCGGAGACGCAGAAGCCATTCTTACGCGCACGGGAGCCGTCGCGATCACGACGAACGAGATCGGCTCCGAACTTCAGGCCAAGGGACTGACCGTGCACCCGATGCATCTCGGCGGCAAGCGGGAATTCCCCTTCGGCAGCGTCAAGCTCGTCACGGCGCTGCACGGATCGGGCATCGCCGGGGGACACGCCTGCGGCTTCCTGATCGAGTCGGAAGGCAAGAAGATCTACTTCGCCGGCGACACGGCGCTCAACATGGACATGCAACTCCTGCGCGACGTCTGGGGCCCGATCGACCTCGCGCTCCTGCCGATCGGATCCTACTTCACAATGGACGCGGACGACGCCGCTGTGGCATGCCGGTTCATCGCTCCGCGCACTGTCGTTCCCATGCACTACAACACCTTCCCGCTGATTGAGGCCGACCTCGATCACTTCAAGGCGCGCGTATCCGCCGAAAGTCCGACGACCGATGTAGTCGTGATGCCGCCGGGTACAACCAGAACATTCTGATAACCTTGGAAGCCCCGCCGCACTGGTTGCGGCGGGGCTTCTGCCTGTCCTTGATGAAGCGATCAGGCGGCGTGGAACAGCACCCGCTCCCCTGCGGCGTCCTCCACGACGCGGCCCGCTGCCTTGAGGGCATCAAGCTGACCGAGCGTTTCCGAGATCGCAAGAAAGGGATCCGCACCGCGCGCCATCGGAAAGAGCTCCTGGCTGAGCGCGAAGGCGCTCTTCGGTTCCTGCGCGAGCAGCCCGCGCACCCGCTCCTGCCGGTCCGCCATTTGACGCTCATATTTCTCGATCAGAGCGTATGGATCCGCCACGTCACCCCGGTGCCCCGGCAGCCAGGGCACCAAAGGCAGCCGGCGTACGCGTTCAAGGCTGGTGCGGTATTCCTGCAGCGATGGTCTTCGGCCCTCGGGTCCAACCTCGAAGATGGGATTCGGAGTGATCCCCTCGATCAGGAGATCTCCGCCCACAACATGACCTTCAGCCTGCAGGCAGACATGCCCCGGCGCATGCCCAGGCAGCACGAGAGCCTTGAGGGCCTCGTCGCCTGCCCTGATCGTGTCGCCCTCCTTGAGTTCCCGATAGGCGCCGAGCGGCGCCATGAAACTCACTATGCGGCTGAGCTCCTGCCGCATCGTCGTGAGAATGGCTTCAGGCACCCCATGACGCCGCAAGAGTGCTTCGCTGGCCGCTTCGTCGCCGCGCGGCGCCGCCGTGCGTTCCGCCGCGTCCAGGTGCATCAGCAGCACGGCCCCGCTCTGCTCCGCCAAGAGGGGCGCATAACCGACGTGGTCCGGGTGATGATGCGTCACGATGACCTGACGGATGTCGCCGACGACGATGCCAGCCTGCTGGAGTCCAGCGGCGAACGCCGCCTGGGCCGGCGGGTAGAGAGGACCCGGGTCGACGACCGTCACCGGATCTAGCATATAGATGTAGGCGTTCACAGGTCCCACCGCAAACGGTGTCGGCAGCACGATGCGCATAGGCTGCAAAGAGAGATCGCCCCCTTGAGAGCCATTCGCGTCAGGCGGCCGCCGCACCTTGTCAGTGCCGTTTCCTGCCATGCATGAAGGCCAGGAGCAAGGGACCGGCCCCAGCCACCGCAAGGATCAGGACCACGAACAGCACAATCATCACGAGTACGAACATGAGCCCGTCCTCCCTTCGGCCGCCACCATCGGCCTAGAGAACAGCATCCCGCACAGGTGCCATCCCATGCCGCATAGCGCGCCGCAGGCGAGTGCACGCTAAGCACCACCTGGAGGCGACCCGATTTGGGGAAGCTCGTAGAACTTCGCGCGTGCGACATCTGCCAGCGCCTGACCCTTAGACGCAACTTGCGCCTGTACTGTGACATGCTCCTCTGCAGAGACTGCTTCCATCGCTACGGCTACTCCTGAGCCGACGACGCAGGAGCCGGGTCGCGCGGCGCGAATGGCATCGGCGGAAGTGATCGTTTGGCCGTAGTGCTCGTCGCCGGTGCTGCATTGAAGGGAACCCTCGACTGTCGCGCGGCAACCCGCGCTCTGGCGCAAGGGGTGCGGCGCGCAGGTCACGTGCCGTTGCCACTGCCTATCGCGGATGGTGGCGACGGCTCTTTGCTCGCGCTTGAGGCCGCAGGCTTCCGACCGCGCCGCACCGAGGCCCATGATGCGTTAGGTCGCCCCATTCAAGGTCGGATCGCCTTCCGCAGCCGTGATCGCGTGGCGGCGGTGGAATTTGCAGAGGCAGGCGGGCTCTGGCGCGTGGAAGGTACCGGCTACGACCCCTGGCTATGCTCGAGCCACGGCGTCGGGGAACTCCTGCTCGCCGCCCGTCGCCTGCATCCCGACCGCATCCTGCTGCTCCTCGGTGGTTCGGCCACTCAAGACGGCGGCCTCGGCATCCTGCAGGCCCTTGGCGCGCATCTCCACCCGACTGCCAGAGGCCGCTTCGCTTGTGCCCGCGACCTTCTTGAACTTGCTGCGCTCGATCTCGGACCTGCGCGGGCCATGCTGCAGGGAATCCGCTTCGAAGCGGCCCACGATGTCGAGCATGTGCTCTCGGGGCCCCACGGCAGTGCCTACGGATTTGCCCTGCAGAAGGGCTTTCCCCCTGCCGACCTGCCGCGACTGGACGAGGCGCTCCACGCGTTGGGGGCACTTCTGCTGGAATCTTCCGGCGTAGAGTGCGAAGTGCCTGGCGCCGGGTCGGCGGGAGGCGCCGGCGCAGCTGCCTTGGCGGTTGGGGGTCGTCTGCGCCCGGGCGCAGACTGCATCTTCGATCTGCTTCACGTGGAGGAAGCCCTTGCCCAGGCTGACGCCGTCCTCACCTCCGAAGGGCAGGTCGACAACACGAGTTGGCTAGGCAAGGCGCCCGGTGTCGTGAGCCGCATGGCGGCTGCAGCAGGAAAGCCGGCGGCCATCATCTGCGGCCGCCGGCGGGCGGAAGCGCCCGTTGGCATCCTCTTGCAGGAGGCGGCGAAGAACTCCGCCGCTGGCGCCCAAGATCTGGCCAGGGCCGCAGAACGGGCACTGGCCGAGCTGCTCGCCTGACTTGCATGCAGAGCGGCCGCGCCTGCTTTCGGGCGCGGCCGCTCTGTCCTCCGCCTCAGCTGAGGCGGCGCACCTCCTCGATCAGGTGCGGCAGGATGTCGATCGCATCGCCCACGACACCGTAGTCGGAGATCTTGAAGATCGGCGCCTCCGCGTCACGGTTGATCGACACGATGACGCGGCTTCCCAGCACGCCGGAGATGTGCTGGACGGCGCCAGAGATGCCTACGTTGATGTAGAGCGCCGGAGCGATATTCTTGCCGGTCTGCCCGATCTGCTCGCTGTGTGGGCGCCAGCCCGCGTCCACGGTGGCGCGGGTGGTTCCAACGGCCGCACCGAGGAGATCCGCCAGTTCCTCGAGAAGGTCGAAGAGCACCTCCTCTCGCTTACCGGGGGGAACGGCTTCGACGACGTCTTCGTCTTCGCCCCTGTGCGTCCGGTGGTGGAGCAGGGTGAC
>JAJYNV010000043.1 GCA_021786135.1 Bacillota bacterium | reverse complement strand
TTCCGCCACTACGAGCAGAGCCTGAGGGTGGTGGACGTGCTCGAGCGGCCGGGCGGACTCAACCTGACGCAGGAGGTCCGGGACGGCATCGCCCAGCACACGGCACAGGGCACGCCGGCGACGCTCGAGGCGAGGCTCGTCCACCTCGCCGATCGCATCGCCTACGTCAACCACGATATCGACGACGCGATGCGGGCTCAGATCCTCGGACCCGATGACCTGCCGCAGGGACCTCTCGAGGTACTGGGGCAACGGCACGCCGGGCGGATTGGGCGGCTGGTGGCCGCGGTGATCGAGGAATCCCAGGGCAGGCCCGAGGTGGTGATGCGCCAGCGCGAGGCCGTGGCGCTCGAGGAGCTCCGGCAGTTCCTCTTCCGCCGCGTCTACTTCGGTTCGCCGCCCAAGGTGGAGGAGAAAAAGGCGGAGGGGCTCCTGCGGGCGCTCTACCTCCATTTCCGGGCGCATCCCGAGCTGCTGCCCGAAGGCAGCGCGCCGGGCGACGAAGGCGTGCGCGACTATTGCGCGGGCATGACGGACCATTTCGCCATCTCGGTCTACGCGCGGCACTTCCTGCCGCGGCCGTGGCGCGCCGAGGAGAACTGAGCGCAGCGAGCGGGCTGGTCCAACGGGAGGCGCGCGGGCGGACGGCGGCGGGCCGTTGCCCGCGCGTGTTGCGTTCGACGGCCAAGCCTGAGTGCGGGGCCGAGACCCGACCGTGGGCCATGAAACCACGGACCCAGCCGTCGTGGCGAGGTGCGAGGCTTTCAGCGCGTGTTGATCGCGAGGAGACTGCTGGAGAACGGAAAGAGGCATAGGCGCTCAAGCCGGCGGTCGCCCGATAAGACACCCGGTCGAGGGATGCCTGCCATGCATGTCACCGGACAGGTGCCACCAGAGGTCGGGTTCGGCGGCGCCCGGCGCGTGGGCGTGGCAACCGACGCGGTGAGCCCCAAGGAGGTGGCACTAGGGCGCATCGTCGAATTCGGCCGGGGTGCATGTCTCATGACACTCGGAGGTGCGCCATGCGAGCAGCAGTCGTCGAGTCGTTCGGTCCAGCCGACCACCTGCGCATCGCTGAACTCGCCGTACCGGAGCCGAACGACACGCAGGTGCGCATCCGGGTGCAGGGAACGAGCGTCAACTTCGCCGACATCAAGGCGCGTTACGGCCAGTATCACGGCGGCAAGCAGCCGCCCTTCGTGCCGGGCCTCGACGTCACCGGCACCATCGACGCCATCGGCCGGGGAGTGCAGACCCTCGCGGTTGGGCAGCGGGTCATCGCCTTCCCGGCGGGCTGGTCCTACGCGGAGTACGTGATCGCGGACGAGCGCCTTTCCTTCCCCGTTCCGGAGAGTGTGCCGGTGGATGTCGCCGCCGCGTGCCCGATTGTCTCCTTCACCGCGTACGCCCTGCTGACGCGCGTAGCCCGCCTGGAACGTCGCGAGACGGTGCTCGTGCACGCGGCGGCGGGTGGCGTGGGCACCACCGCGGTCCAGCTCGCACGACTGCTGGGCGCGGGAGCGGTGATCGGCACAGTGGGGTCGGAGGCAAAGCGCGCTGTGGCGCGGGAGGCTGGCGCGGATCACGTGGTCCTGCACAGCGATCCGAACTTCCCGGAAGAGGTGCGCGCGATTACCCAGGGCCGCGGCGCCGACGTCATCCTCGACTCGATCTCCGGCAGCGTCGCCGAACGCAGTCTTCAATGCCTCGCGATGTACGGCCGCCTTGTGCACTTCGGCAGTTCGAGCGGCGAGAGCGGCACCTTCGAGGCACGCGACCTGCACGCGAGCTGCCGTTCCGTTCTCGGGTTCAGCCTTGGAACGACGCGGCGCGAACGCCCAGCGTTCCTCGCACCGATCGCCGCGGAGGTACTGCCATATCTGGCCGACGGACGCCTGGAGATGCGCATCGGCGGACGGTTTCCGCTAGACGAGGCGGCCGATGCGCACCGTTTTGTGGAGAGCCGTCAGAGCGTCGGAAAGGTGATCATCACCGTCGATTCCCAAGACGGTGTCTCAGAAGTCCGTTCCGGCCGGCAGTCGCCATGACCAGTCCGTGCCACTTCGGTGCACGTCCGATCCCTCCGCCGGGGCACCAGCACCAGCTGTGGTCGCCAGGCGCGGGGCATGGCAGCAGGAAGCGAGGAGGACATCTTACGTGAGACATTTGTCCACAATCGCCGAACGGTTTCCCTTCCCCATGAGGACAAGCCTGACAAGTAGATTCACGCCCGGCGCTCTTCTATTTCCAAGTTCATCGCTTGACCCATGGGTGCCAAGAGCCATTGAGCTCGGCA
The DNA here is from genome assembly GCA_021786135.1 of Bacillota bacterium. Classification (GTDB taxonomy): domain Bacteria; phylum Bacillota; class Sulfobacillia; order JAJZYS01; family JAJYTV01; genus JAJZQO01. The sequence continues at coordinate 7,109 of JAJYNV010000043.1, read as the reverse complement.
GCCGTCACCCCAGGTCTCAGGGACGTCACCCGTGAAACCGAAAGAAAGTACTATATTCAAGATCAACGCACTCTTCGAGAAAATATACGCCGTGGAGTCCTTCCGGAACATGGATGCGGATAGTGCTGAGGTTCTGAGAGCGTTGCAATCGCACGTGAACACGATGAACCTCCACCACGCCAAGGTAACGTATTTCTCCCTGGTCAAAGCAAAACTGAACCATGCCCTTGAACTTCTAAATGCGAGCGCTCTGGAGGAGCTTGGCGAAGACGTGCGAGAGATGAGAAAACTCCTATGAGAACAACTATTTCTGAGAGATGAAATGAGAAAAGAACTGAGCGAAATCGAACTCAAAGTCCTGAAATACCATAAACTGATGGGGGCCGATTATTCTAAGCTTGTCTCCCATCGTTTTGGGTTGCAATTGTGTGAAATGAACGGAATCCACAAGAGCCTGCTTGAGATGGGCCTCCTCGAAAAGGTCAACAGTCGCACAGTTGACTATCACATGAGCGCCAAGAGGACAAAGAAAGTCAAATCCAGAAACCATACCTATTACACTTTGAGCCGACAAGGCCGTCTCTTTCTGAGGGAGTACGAGCAAGGTGTTGGCGACATAGACGTCGATGTCAAGAACCTGCTGGAGCCTTCTTGGCGTTGAGGTCGGAGGATGGCAGGCCCTGTCAGGGAACTCGGTCAGTGAGCTTCAAGGTGCGTCGTCAGGCTGGTTGATTCAGATGTTCTGAACGACGCTGCGAGGACGCGGCCGGCCACGTTTGGAGCGCTCAGCGTATCGGGCGTAAGCATTGGCCAGGATCTCAGCGCGGGAGAGGAGACTTGTGAGCACCACATCTGGAAACTCGTGCGTACTGCACAAGGCCCAGTGACGGCGACCGCGGACAGAGGTCGGGGCTCGAACAGCTCGACCGGAATCTACGCAAACCCGAGGGCGGGGCGGTCAGTTGGTACCCGTTTTTGGGTCTGAAGGCCCCTGCCGCGTACCCTGTTCCCGAATGCGATCGCGCAGGCAGATGGCCGTTGGCGTGATGGCGAGCCCGCCCAGCGCTGTCTCCTTGAACTGACGCGGCATCGCGTTGCCGATCACATTCATGGTGGCGATCACCTCGTCGGCAGGGATGACGCTCTGGATGCCAGCCAGCGCCATATCCGCAGCGGTCAGGGCCATCACGGCGTGCACACCGTTGCGCACGATGCAGGGCACCTCTACGAGCCCCGCGACCGGATCGCAGACGAGTCCAAGAACGTTCTCGAGCGCAAGCGCGACTGCCTGGCACACCTGATCCGGGCCGCCGCCGGCCAGCTCGACGGCGGCCCCGGCCGCCATGGCGGTCGCAGAGCCCACCTCGGCCTGGCAGCCGCCGCTGGCGCCGGCGATGGTCGCACTGTTGGCGATGACAAGACCGATGGCGGCAGCGGTGAAGGCCCCGGCCAGGAGCTCCTCGGTCCCGAGCTGCAGCCGCTCCCTGAGGGTGAGGAGCACGCCTGGCAGGATGCCGGCAGAACCGGCGGTGGGAGTGGCGACGATGCGCCCCATGCGGGCATTGGTCTCCGAGACCGCAAGTGCCAGACTGGCCGCCAGATTACCCTGGGGGCCGAGAAGCGCCCTGCCCGACGCGTAGTAGTCGTGCAGCCGCTTCGCATCCCCGCCCGAGAGTCCGCTCGCAGAACGGTCCACGCGCTGCAGGCCTTCCCTCGCGGCGGATTCCATCGTCGCGAGATGCTCGCGCATGCGGGCGATGATCTCTTCGCGGGGCCTTCCCGTCTCCTCGACCTCGCGCTGCAGCATGATCTCGGAGATCGGGAGGTTCTGGCCGGACGCCAGTTCCAGGATCTCGCTCATGGTCGTGAACACTACACTGCCTCCAGTTGCTTGACCGTCAGGAGAGGGAGCCTCTGCCGCAGGCTGTCCAGAATACCGGTCGTGACCGCCTGGTCCAGCTCGATGACGGCGATCGCTTCGCCGCCGCGACGCTTGCGGTCGATCTCCATATGGGAGACGTTGATCCCTGCCCGGGCGAGGATCGTCCCGATCGTCTCCACGACGCCGATGCGGTCGATGTGGCGCAGCACGAGCGTCGGGTATTCTCCCGACAGGCGTACGTTGTAGCCATCGAGCTCGATGATGGCGATGCGGCCGCCACCGATCGAGATGCCGACGGCGTTCACAGGGTCGCCCGCTCCCCTGACCTCGGCGCGCAGGCAGTTCGGATGGACGCCGTCGAGCGTACCCGTCTCGAACACGATCTTCATGCCCGCCCTTCGCGCGATGTCCAGGGCATCGCGGTTGCGCGGATCGTCGGTTCGGAGGCCGAGCAGGCCGCCGATGGTCGCGCGGTCGGTGCTGTGGCCTATATACGTTTCGGCGAACGAATTGAAGAAGGTCACCTTGACCGTCGACGGCGTTGCGCCGGAGAGCTGCCGCACCATCTGCCCGATGCGGTTCGCGCCGGCGGTATGCGAACTCGAGGGACCGACCATTGCGGGGCCGATGATGTCGAAAGCGCTTCTGTAGCCCACGGTCATCCCCTTCGCACTTCAATAAACATCGCATAGTGCTCGGTTATACGCAAACCGCGCGTGTCGGTCGCGATTGCGGGTCTCTTGCACTCGCGACCATAGGCCTTGAGTGTAGGCTGAGGTTCGCGACATCTGGGGAGACTTCGCCATGACGGTGGGGCCATGGGCTGGGTGCGGTCCGCCAAAAGAAGCGATGACGCAATGGGCGCGCATCGAGACGGAAAGCGGGAAGCCGCCTCTACGCGGCTTCCCGCTTTCCCTGCGCCCCGGCTACTGGGTGTTGTCGCCCCACCTCAGCTGCGCGGCGGTGGCCGCGACACCAAGGAGGAACGTGAGGAGCAGCACGAGGAGGCTGCCGACGGGGAGCGTGGCGACCTGCGGGCCGAGCGTGCCGCTCAGGAGCGACTCTATCGACCAGGGGAACCAGGCGGCCCAGCCCGTGTGGGAGAAGATGTCGCCCAGGGCCAGCGTCCCGATCGCGAAGCCGAGCGGCGTGAGGTAGCCCCGGCCGAGCAACGCCATGAAGCCCACGAACGAGCTCAGGAGGAAGGCGACGCCCGCCAGCTCGAGGGTGCGCAGCAGGGCTGTCACCGCGAGCGAGGACGTGAAGCCGGGGAGTGAGAGGGCAAAGCCGATCGCGAAGGTCTCGAGGCTGACGGCCGCCACGATGATGACCCACCAGACCGCAGCCACGGTGAACTTCGCGACAACGAAGAGATGGCGGCCGGCCGGCAGTGTCAGCATGTTTTTGGCCGTGCCTTCCTGGTACTCGCGGCCGAACAGGTAGGGGATGACGAAGGCGAGGAGAAGAAGACCGCCGCCGCCCACGACCTCCGTGAACATCGTCAGGAAGGCGGGCCAGGTCGCGGCGAGCCCGAGCAGGCTCGCCTTGGTGCCGACAAGGCCGAGGCTCTTCGCGCGCGCGGGCTCGGCCGCGATCCACATGAAGAGGGCGAGGCCGAGGGGGCCGAGAGCGAGCGCGACGAGCGAGATCCACGGCACGCGACTGTGGCGCAGCTTGAGGAACTCCGTGCGGAGCACGTCCCCGAACATCAGACTTCGCCTCCCGTGAGACGCAGGAAATAGTCCTCGAGGTCCTCGGCCAGCGGCGAGATGCCCGTGAAGGGGACGCCCGCCGCGAGGAGGACCTGCGCGACGGCGGGAACGTCCTCGGGCTCGGCCGTGAGCCTGAGTCCTGCGGCATCGCGCTCCGAGGGCCCGAAGCCGGCCCGCGACAGCGCGGCCACGGCGTCGTCCGGGGCGGGAGTCGGTATCTCGAGCAGCGCGCGCCGCTTCGAGCGCAGCGCATCGCGATCGAGTTCCTCGAGGAGCCGCCCGCGGTGCACGATGCCGAGCCGGTCGGCGAGCTGCGCCACCTCGGTCAGGATGTGGCTCGACATGAACACCGTGGTGCCCTTCTCCCGAGCGAGACCGCGCAGGAGTTCGCGGATCTCCACGATGCCGGCCGGATCGAGGCCGTTCGCCGGCTCGTCGAGCACCACGAGGTCGGGGTGGTGCAGCAGGGCCCGCGCGAGCGCCAGGCGCTGCTTGTTGCCGAGGGAGAGATGGCCCGCCCTGCGCTCACGATATTCACCGAGGCGGAGGAACTCGATCGCCTCGTCGACGGCGCCCTGGGGCGCGTGTGTCAGCCGGCGCTGGATCTCGAGATTCTCGCGTACGGTGAGGTTCGGGTAGGCGGTGGCGGACTCGATGAGGCAGCCGACCCGTCCGAGGAAGGCGCTCTGGCCGGGGCGCACCCTCTCGCCGAGCACCTCGACCGAGCCCGCGCTCGGCCGGATGAGGCCGAGCAGCATGCGGATCGTCGTGGTCTTGCCGGCGCCGTTCAGGCCGAGGAAGCCGTAGATCTCTCCGCGGCGGACGGTGAGGTCGAGACCCTCCACCGCCGTGACCTGGGGGTAGCGCTTGGTGAGCGATCGCGCGGCGATCGCGAGTTCCCCTCTCATGAGGCACCGCCTTTGAAGCCCAGGGCGCGCAGCGCGAGATCAGCGGATACGTTCAAGGCCTCGGGCATCTCGGCGAGCGGAACGCCACTGAGCTCTGTGCCCTGCAGTCCGCTCAGGACGAACCAGGCGGCCCTGCGCGCGTCCTTGACGTCGAAGGAGCCCTCCGCCTGGCCCTGGCGGATCACCCCTTCCATCAGGTCGACGAGCCGCGGCGCCAAAGCCGCCACGAGGCGGTCGTGGAGGATGCGGTTCTCGGAACTGTGCATGAAGTCGACGATCTCCGGCGTGCCTGGTACAGAGGCGAGATCCGCAAGCACCTCGCACAGGAGGCGCAGACGCTCCGCGGCCGAGCGGCCGTCCGTCCGCACCGCGTTCGCGAGGTTCCCCTCGAGCACGTCGACCAGCTGATCGACGACGGCCAGCACGATGTCGTCCTTCGTCTTGAAGTAGAGATAGAACGTGCCCTGGGCGACGCCGGCCGCCTTTACGATGTCGCTCACAAGGGTGCCCTTCACGCCGCGCTCCGCAAAGATCCGGGCGGCGGCCGCCACGAGTTCCTGGTAACGGTCGCCCTTGCGCCGCTTGGCCATGGAACCGCCTCCTCGAGTACTGACTGACAATCAGTCAACATCTTGATCAGCGGACTGTCAAGTGTTCAGGCAAGCCGATGTCGCCCTGGAGGCGCCCGGCGCCTGCGAAGGATTCGCGCCGCGGGCGGCGAAGCGTGGGATAGCGCGCGAGGGAGGTGTCTTCCTTGCCCTTCCGTACGGAGGGGCTCGACGAGTTGAGACGCAAGGCGGACATCGTGGCCGTCGTCAGCCAGACGGTGGCGTTGCGGCGCCAGGGTCAGCGGCTCGTCGGACTCTGCCCCTTCCATCAAGAGAAGAGCCCGTCCTTCTCCGTCTCATCCGAGCGGGGCCTTTTTTACTGCTTCGGCTGCCATGCCGGCGGCGATGTCATCGACTACGTGATGAAGCGCGACGGCTTCTCGTTCCCGGACGCCGTTGCTTTCCTGGCCGCGGAGTTCCACGTCGAGATGCCCGAGGAGGAGGCGACGCCGGAGGCGGCGCAGCGCCAGGAAAGGCGCCAGGTCCTGCTGCGCCTGCTCGAGGCGGCGCAGGAGCGCTTCAGCCGTCATCTCGCGGGCCCCGAGGGCGAAGGAGCCCGCCGCTACCTTGCGGGGCGCGGCCTCACGGGGGATGACAGCGCCCGCTTCGATCTCGGCTACGCGCTCGGAGGCGATGACATCTGCCGCTCGCTCAAGGCGACGCCCGAGCTTCTGCTCGAGGCGGGGCTCGGTGCGAAGAGCCAGGGCGGGCGCCTGTACGACCGCTTCCGCGAACGCGTGACGTTCGCCATCAGGGACCGCGCCGGCCATATCGTCGGCTTCGGCGGACGGATCCTCGGCGAAGGACAGCCGAAATATCTCAACTCGGCCGAGACGCCGCTCTTCCACAAGGGCAGCATCCTCTACGGCTGGTCCTGGGCGCAGCGCACGATGCGCGAGCAGCAGGCGGTGACGCTCGTGGAGGGCTACATGGACGCGATCGCGCTCCACCGGCACGGGTTCCCCGCGACGGTCGCGACGCTCGGCACGTCGCTCACGGACGACCACGCGCGCCAGCTGGGGCGCGCGGTGAAACGCGCCTACCTCGCCTTCGACAGCGACGCGGCGGGCCAGGCGGCGGTGCGCCGCAGCGCGGAACCGCTCCTGCAGCAGGGTATCGAGGTGCTGGTGGCCCAGCCCCGCGGCGGCAAGGACCCGGACGAACTGCTGCGTGCGCCAGAGGGCACGGCGACGTGGCAGAAGACCTTGGAGCAGGCCGCTCCCGTCACGGACTGGCTGTTCGCCATGGCCGGGCGTGCTCACGATGCCGCATCACCGGAGGGCAAGGCGGCGATCGCACAGGAGGTCTTCACCGCCATCCGCGCCGTGCAGAGTCCGCTCGTGCGCGACGAGGAGCTCAGGCGCCTCGCGGCGCGGCTCGAGGTGCGGGAGGAAGCTCTGCGCCTCGAATTCCAGCGCGGTGCGCGCAGCGGCGACAGAATGCATACGCTGGCGAGTCCTAGGAATAGTACTAGGAACACTGCCGTGGCGACGAAGACGCCCGAATGGCTGCCGATCGAGCGGCAGCTGCTCGCCCTCGCATCGCAGTATCCCTCGCGGGCGGCGGAGATTCGGACCGCCTGCCGGCCTCTCCATGACCAGACGCTCGACGCCGCACTCGAGCTCGCGGCGTCCGGCAAGGATGTCTCGGCCACGGAGGACGGGGCCGTGCGCAGCGCCTGGGCCGAGGCGTCGCTCGCCGTGGATCTGGCGGAGGCCGAGGTGGCGAAGACCATCGCGAGATGGGCGCAAGCAGGTATTAGGCTTCGCCTGAACGAAGTCAATCGGCACATTCGGGAGCTTCTTGAGTCAGGCCAAGCGGTGGATCCATCGCTGCTAGTCCTGTCCCATGAACTCCTCCGTGAGCTTGGCGCATCGGCCAAAGGTGGGGGTGAGCAGCGGCCTTGAGCGCGAAGGATCTTCCTATCGAGGGCATGCAGGATCTTATCCGCAAGGGCAAGGAAGCCGGGTCGCTCACCTATGACGATATCGGCAAGGCT
>JAJYNV010000410.1 GCA_021786135.1 Bacillota bacterium | reverse complement strand
AGCGACGACACTTGGGTTCGCCCGGAGAGCGCTGCTATAGAGAGGTGAGGCAATTGCAGGGTGGGAGTCTTGACCGCAAGGCCTTGGGCATCTGGCCGGTAGCCTTCCAGAGCGTCACGTTCATGGCGCCAGGGGCCGCCATCGCGTACTCGATCTACATCTCGGCGCAGTATGCCGGGGCGGCCTTGTCGCTGTCCGTCGTCCTCGCACTCATCGGCGCGGTTCTGACCGCGGTGTCGATTGGCGAGTTGGCGCACGTCCTGCCCTCGGCGGGCAGCTTCTACACGTACTCCAGCCGCACGCTCGGTAGCGGCACCGGCTTTGTCGTCGGGTGGGCGTACTCCTTCGTGTCCTTGCTGACCGCGCCGATGATCTACCTGATCTTCGGCTTCTTCGTGGCGAACATCATCCAGGAGTACCTCCGGCTCAACATCCCGTGGTTCATCTGGGTCCTCCTGGCCGCTGCGCTTGTGACGTACCTCACGTACCACCGCGTCAGCACCTCCGCACGCACCGGCATGTGGCTGGGGGCATTCGAGGTAGCGGTGTTCACGGTACTCTCGATCACGCTGATCATCCACGCGGGTTCCCATAACACGCTCGCGGTCTTCAATCCCCACAACGCCCTGGTCACAACGTTCGGGGGTTTCGGCGGCGTGTTCCAAGGCATGATCTATTGCATCCAGGCCTTCGTTGGCTTTGAGGCCGCCGTCGCCCTGTCGGAGGAGACCGGCGACCCCAAGAACGTCACGAAGGCCGTCGTGGCTGCCACTGCGCTGATCGGCGTCCTCTACGTGCTCTCCACCTATGCGGCCACCGTCGGCTGGGGCCTCGGCAACATGAAGACCTTCTTCGCCAACCCGGACCCCTGGCATGTGCTCGCAGTGGGCGTTTGGGGTGTTGGCTGGATCGCGGTCTTCTTGGCGGTCGCGAACTCCTTTATCGCCAACACGAACGCCTCTTCCACCGCCGGAACGCGCATGCTTTTCGCCATGGGCCGCACTGGCGCGCTGCCGGAGCGCTTCGCCACCGTGCACCCGGTGTTCCGTACACCTTCCGTGGCCGTCATCTTCCAGGGCATCCTCGCTGTCGTCGTGGCGTTCCTCCTGGGCTTCTGGATCGCCCCGATGAACGGCTACGTGATGCTCGGAACGCTCGTGACGGTCACCATGATCTGCGTCTACATCGTCACGAATATCGCCTGTATCGTGTACTACGCCACAGAAGGCCGCAGTCGGCGCAACATCTTCAAGCACATCGTCGCACCGATCCTTGGCATCGCCTTCTTCCTGCCGCCGCTTTTCGCAACGGTCTACCCTGTGCCGAACTACCCTGCGAACTTCGCGGCACCGATCATCGTCTTCTGGCTGGTGCTCGGCGTCGTCCTCTTCTTCTTCCTGCGCGCGCGTAGACCGGACGCAATCAAGGCGGCTGGCCGAGTGTTCATAGACGAAGGCGAAGTGGCCTCCCCGCCGCCCGTACAGGCGGACTAACCCCGTAAGGCAGCTCAGGATAGGCTGAGAGCGGCGGCAAGGAGCCCGCGGTGTCTTTGACCGCTTCCCCGCAGAGGAGAGGGGCCAGGGTGGGGTTAATCCACCCTCCCCTGGCCCCGCATCGTGACCCGGAAGGAGGAACCAACCCATGGCCGCGCATCGCCTGGGCACCGAACGCATGATCTACGCCATGTCCCCCCTTAACCTGCCGGCCTTGCAGGTCGCTAGCGGAGACACCGTGGTCGTGGAGACCGCAGACTGCTTTGAGAACCAGGTGCAGTCCGAGACGCAGCCTTTTGTCGCGATTGACTGGGAGCACGTCAATCCGGCCACCGGTCCCATCTACGTGCAGGATGCAGCTCCGGGTGACCTCCTGGCGATCTCCATCGAACGGATCGAGACCGCGGATCACGGCGTCATGACCACGGGACCGGAGATGGGCGTCTTCGGCGACGAGCTTGCGGAGAGCACCATCCGGATCGTGCCAATCGTAGACCGTACAGTGAAGCTCCTGGACCACGCCTACCCCTGCAGGCCGATGATCGGCGTGATTGGCACCGCCCCGCGGGAGAGCGCGGTGCCGAACGGGACACCCGGCGAGCACGGCGGCAACATGGACTGCAAGCTTATCGGTCAGGGCGCCACCCTCGTGCTGCCGGTGGAGGTCCCGGGAGCGCTCCTGGCGCTTGGCGACCTGCACGCAGTCATGGGCGACGGCGAGGTCTGCAGCACCGGGGTGGAGATGGCCGGTGAGGTCACGCTGCGGCTGCGGGTGCTGAAGGGGCGTGACCTGCCCGCACCCTTCCTCGTGGACAGCGAGCAGGCCGCCACCATCGCGTCACGGCCCACGTTGGACGAGGCAGCCAACGCGGCAGCGAAGTCGATGGCCCATTGGCTGCAGCGGCAGACGCCGCTCAGCGTCGCGGAGATCGCCATCCTGCTAAGCGCTAAAGGGGACCTGCGCATCTGCCAGGTCGTCGACCCACTCAAGACCGCCCGCATGGAGATCCATCGCTCCGTTCTGGAGGACCTCGGCATTCGGCTGGAGGACCTAGCGAGGGTTTAAGAGTTAGCCGAGCGAGTGACGCGCAACCGCGGCGACGGAGGGCCCTACGGTAGGGGTGGCTGTATTACCTGCTGAGTCTCTGAGACTAGTGGGTTGGAAGTGTTGCAGCTGGAGCAGATCCAGGAGCCTCTGCTGGTCTGAGGACCTGCGAGAGAGCCGAATCTTGATGCCCTTGCGTTCACCGGCCCCCTTGAGCGGCAGGTCGAGGACGCCGCGGATGCCGGCCAGCGTGCTGATGACGTGCTCGAAGTCACCTTCCACGCTCGCCTTGCGCACCTCCCGGTAGAGCAGGGAGGCCAGGAGCAGGGCGAGCGTGCAGTAGAGGGCGTGGACGCGCACCTTCGAGTCGGTCCAGTGGTACAGCGGCCACCAACTGACGAAGCGCGGGTCCTTCCACTGCTCGAAGGCGTCCCCGATGCAGGCCTGGCTGCGGTAGGCGGCGACCGCCGCGATGTCGCTCCAGTCGAGATGGTCAGAGAACAAGATCGTCTTGCCGAGAGTGCGTTCATCCCAGGCCTCGAAGGTCGGCGTGTCTCAGGAGTAGGTCAACTGGATGCTCTGCTCGTTCTCCGTCCCCTCGAAGCGTAGGAAGGACGCGATCTGCCGTCCGCTGCCGGAGTCGTGCGCTTTCGGCGCCGCGGCCCTCGCCTCTAGCTTGGCCTAGGTACTCTGTTCCAAGGTCACCGTGTACGAGGGCGGGAGCGAAGTCCAGGCTCGCTACAAACCCGACAAACCGCTCATCCATGGCCTGGGAGGCACGCGCATTGAGCATGGGGCCAACACGCTGCCGGGCAGTTTCTCCAGGCCGCACGTACTTCTCGGCCACGTCACGGCCCTCACCGTTGCCGAAGTTGTCTTCCAGATGTCCTCAATCGGGAAGGAGTGCAGCTGCCGCAAGGTGCGTACCAGCTCCTCTGCAAGTTCCGGGTTATTCCTGATGTCGCGCGCGTCCAAGGGGCACCCCAGAATCTTGCGGTAGCCGAAGGCCGGCCGGCCGTTATGCGTAACGCGCCAACCGGGAACGGGCACTGCGCAGCCTATTTTCTCTGCGAGGAGAGGCAACAGCGGCAACTCTTTGGCGGCTAGCTCCGCCACCGCCGGATATCGCGGGAAGCGGAAGGCCCAGATTCCGTCTACCTCAAAGGTCCAGTATGCCCAGCCACCACGCTCAGCTCCAACGGCCACCCGGGACCATCGCAGACTCTCTGAGCCACATCCGCACACCGCAGCCGAAGATCAGACACGAGAGGCTGGAACGGCCAGAACGGCCGCTCCAGTCACGTCCCATGGGCGATAGCAGCTTCGATCGGCTGATCGCAGCCGCGAGCATTCGGCAGGCCGAGGGGCGAGGCTCCGCCGAAAGGCCCGAGGTCGAGGAAGAGGAGGAGTACATCCCCGACGACATCGACCGCGAGAATGCCTGAAGCGGAACCCGCCGCCTACGACCGCATCGTACGCGAGACGCGCTGCGTGGCCGGGATGCTCACCAGGAGCGATCTCTCGGTCGTCGGGAGAGTCGCATGATCGCCGTCGCCTCGCCGGCCGCCATCGCCTTCACCTGGCTGGCTCTCAGTATCGCAGAACACACACAGGCCAAACGCTGAATAGCTGAACACCAGGCTGCGTTCCATCGTCAGTACATTGTGCCCCTGCAAAGGTTCGAGCACGAGAGGGGTCGGTAGCGGGTGCTGGACGGACGTGGCTGATGGCTCGCGGAGCTGGTGCTGATCGGGGGTGCTATGGTGGCAGGAAGGCTCATGCCCCAGCGATGATCCGCTCACAGGAGTCCTCACCGGAGGGATCTCCAACGCGTTCGAAGATCTCCACGGCTCCGAGTACCCGATCTTCCGCGTTGCGCACGGGTATCGCCAGCACCGACACCCGCTCGCGGTGGCCCAGCTTGTGTCGCAGCAGTACTACCGCTCGACGCGGCAGGCCATCTGCCATCGCATGTACCAGAGGACACGCTCCATAGCAGAGCGGAACTCCGCACTCATCGACGTGATCGAGCACATGGTCCAGGCACCGTCTTCCGATCACCTCGCTGGCGTCATAGCCAGAGATTTTCTCAGCGGCCCCATTCCATCGCAGGATCGTCCGGCGGCGATCCACATAGTAGACGCCCTCCCTGCACGCCCCGAACAGAGTTTCATGAAACAGATACACCGATCCGGGATCAGCGGCCGCCTCAGAAGCCGGAGGCGCACCCCGGATGGCACCCTCGCGCAGAACAACGGGACAGGCTGAGGGTGCCGGATCGGGCTCGGGTCTCCCCAGCAGGAAGCCTTGCCCGTAGTGGACGCCGATCTTGCGCAGCGCCCGCAGCTCTCCCATAGTTTCGACGCCCTCAGCGATCACCGCGATGCCGAGATCCGTCGCTAGCCGCAAGACCGCTTCAACGGCGGTCCTGCGCTGGCGGTCGCGATCGAGGGACCCGACGATGTAGCGGTCGAGCTTGACCATGTCCGGCTGGACCGCGAGCAGCGTACCGAGCGAGGAGTAGCCTGTCCCGTAATCGTCCAGAACGATCATGTAGCCCGCGTCCCGCCATCGCCGCAGATTCTCGAGAGCACGTGGGTTGTTCAGGAAATCCAGCCGTTCGGAGATCTCGATGGCCACCTGCTCTGGGGGTGTGAGACCGCCGTCAGGGTCGAGCGGCAGGTCTTCGTGCCGCATGTCCACGTTCAGGAAGAGCCTTTGGTCGTCCGGCAGCTTCAGACGCCCCGCCGCGAAGGCGAGGCGTCTACAGGTCTCTTCGAGCTGACGCTCCTGCCCCCGACTGCGCGCCGTTCGAAAGATGGCATCGGGTGTCGGCCATTCCGTCGCGGTGGGGCCGCGTACAAGCGCCTCGTGCCCGGTCACTTGGCCGGTGCGAAGGTCCACAATAGGTTGCAGCGCCATCCGCAGTGTGTCGAGGAATGCCATGCCGTCCTCCTCCCCGTCCCTGACGTCCCGCCGCCGAACTTCTAATGGAAGGCTCGCGCCAAGAAACATTTCTGTAGGTAGTAGGAACATCCTGCCTGCAAGACGCGCTATTCGTGACCGGAAGATCTGTCCGACGGTAACGTCGATTACCTGTACCGTGGGCGACGTCGTATACGTCCTTGACTTTGAACCAGTGGCTCAGTCCAACGGATTTGACATAACGGAGTAGACCAATCAGGGAGTGAATCCGGGTACATCTCTAGCTGCCGGACGGCGATGCCGAGGCAAGCCCTGCCAACGGCGGGGCTGATTTCACCGCAGCACCGACTCCTCCTGCATGGCGCAGGGGACGTTCGCGTTGAAAGGAGAAGGTCCATGCGTTCGGTCATGCACTGGCGCAGGAGATTGCCGCGCGCGGAGGGGCCTCAGATGGAGTACCTGGCCGATGACGAGGCCCTCGTGTGCGAGGAGAGAGACCTCAAACAAACGGTAAACCTACGCAACTTCTGCGGGATGCACGGGGCCAAGCGTCCCGTCGAGGAGGTGGCTGGTTCATCGTGCGGCTCAGGCAGGAGCATACGACTCCCATCGACCTTGCCACGGCAACGGAATTCGTGCGGTTTGTCGTCAGGAGAGACCTCAAGACGATGGCGGAGTCCGAGGACGTGCTCTGGTCCATCGCGGCGATCAACACCGACGCGAAGGCGCCTGAGCCCTCGCGCGAGCAGATGCCGAACGGCAAGGAGGCACTTGCCTTCGACCGCTCCATGGGCGCCGCCTACGCCTGGCGCTACGTGATGACGCATAGCGCCGCCATCTGCGGCCTGCCGCGGCGCGACTTCGGCTTCGTCACAACTGACAACACTCCGGAGTCCTTGGCCATGCTCGGCGTCGCCACGCTCAAGCACTTCCGCGAGGCGGAAGACCACCCCGCTGGTGTACCGCTTCGTGAACGGCAAGCTGGCCGGCGCCGGCGGAGCGGTCGTGGTGCCGAAATCGGACGTCCCCTGACCTCTGCTCTCCTCGGGGTACGTGTCCAAACACAACTCGAGTTGCGATTTGGCGCCAGAATTGCACCTTTGCCTGCACGGCAGGGGAGGTCCGTCTCGTCTCCTGCGCGCGTCGCTGCGGGTCAAATTACAGGTGGCTTGAAGAGCCGCAGGGAGGTGAGGCACTGCATAGCCACCACGACGTCCGTGACCCTGGACGTCTTCAAGACGCTCGAAGGTGAGAGCAACGCCGAGCACATCGAGCGTCGCCAGGAAGAACGGATGTAGCATAAATCGATGGACCTCATGGTTCGGCAGCGGTGGCCTGCTCCAACCGGGGGTCGCAACTTTGACACTTGACCACGTCCCTTGCGTATACCCTTAGGTTCGTTCACTATAAAATGTGGCAACTGCATACTGCAGAGGCACGGGTTGCCCCCGTCAGGGGGCTTAGGGAATCAGGTGAAATACCTGAGCGGTCCCGCCACTGTAAGCGGCCGATGAGCGCCTAGATGCCACTGTCCTCGGATGGGAAGGCGGCGCGAGGTTACCGCGAGCCAGGAGACCTGCCCGTGCCATGCCGGCGATCCTCCGGAGAAGAGGCCACGCCGGAAGGTGGCGTACGTCTGCCTTCTGAACGGGCACCCGGAGCAATCCGGGGTCTTCTGTTTTCAGAAAGGGGTAATGAGGTGCGCCGCTACGGATTCCTTGCCTCCCTTGCCTCCTTGGCCGCCGCAGCGTCTCTTGCGCTCGCAGCCTGTGGCCAGACTACACAGGCCCAGGGTCCGATCCACCTGACCGATGATGCCGGAACACACATCGTGCTCAAGCAGCCCGTGAACCGCATCATCTCGCTCGGCCCCTCGAACACCGAAATCCTGCTGGCGCTCGGGCTTAAGAAGGACATCGTCGGCATTGACAACGAGAGCGTGCAGTACAGTCCGGCGCCCTACCAGAGCGAGGCCAAGGGGCTGACCGAGGTGGGAGACTCCTACACCGGCCTCGACATGGAGAAGGTGATCGCGATCAAGCCGCAACTCATCCTCGCGATACCTGGCGCCGCAAACCTCGGCCAGTTCAAGTCGCTGAAGCTCCGCTACGCCATGATGAACCCGACGAGCGTGCAGGGCATCTACAAGGACATCCGGTTCATCGGCGCAGCCACCGGCCACGGCAGTCGGGCGGCGGCTCTGATCGCCAAAATGAAGTCGCAACTGACGGCCATCCACAAGGCGGTCGCCAGCCTGCCAAAGCCCAGCATCTATGTGGAGCTCGACCCCAAGCAGTTCTACACCGCGGGACCGGGCAGCTTCCTCGACGGTCTGGTTACCATGGCCGGCGGCCGCAACATCGCGGACAAGATCACCCACTTGGCTTATCCAGCCCTCTCGGCGGAATCGATCATCGTGGCCAACCCGCAGGCCATCGTACTGCTCGATGTCCCGTACACCTCAGTCAAGGCCGTAGACAGTCGTCCGGGCTGGTCGCAGATCTCGGCCGTCAAGTCGGGTCGCGTATACGGCAACATCGACCCGAGTCTCCTCTCCGAACCGTCCCCCGTCATCGTGCAGGGGGTGCGGGAACTCGCGCGGGATCTGCACCCGGGTGTGAAGATCCCCTGACCGCGAGGCATGGCATGCTCGGGGCTCCCACGCCTGGCGTGGGAGCCCCGAGCTTAGGTTGGGCGGATCGTTGCCAGCCGTCCGAGCGGGAGGATGGGTGCGCCGCCTGCTGAGGGCAGCCACACTGGGTCCACCACCAGGAGCAAGGCCGTCGCCGGCCCGCCCGACTTCGTCAGGAGCTCCGGCGACAGGTCCACGACGTCCGTCGGCGCCAACCCGCGCTCGGCGAGATCTGCCAGCTCTTGCGCGAGGCCGTGCGAGCCGAGCGGCAAGGCCTCCTTGACGTGTCGGTCTGCCATCACCGAGCGCAGTTCGACGAGGGGGACGATCTCCGGGTCGCCTCTGCGCACCGCGTCCTGCGGCGCGCTCTTCGGCCTGCCGAAGACGTAGAGGTGGTCGCCCGGCTGTGCGAACCCATGCCGCATGCCTCCAGGCGCGACCTCGCCGACGGCGACGAAGCCTGCGCCGGTGGCGATGGCGGCCACGTTCTCCTCGGTGCTGCCCGTCACCGGAAGGTCCGGCAGACCCGCATCGGCGACGAGATCGCGCATGCCCAGAACCACGCGCTCGCCCAAGCCCTGCCAACGTAGCGTGAGGAGGTCTGCGAGGAAGAGCGGAGTGGCCCCGAGGGCCAGAAGCTCCGCCAGCACGACGCGTGCGCCGAAGTAGCCGACCTCCTCCGGTTCGGCGTGCACCGCGTCGCCGGGCTGCGGTCCGATGCCGCCGATGACGTCGAAGGCGAAGAGGAGATCGTTGCCGCCGGGCCGATGGAGCACCGTCACGTCCCTGACCTGCTCGATCATGGCTGCAGCGCGGACTGCAGGAACGTGCGCGCCGCCGCCGGGTGCGCCACGAAGTCGATGTGGAAGTACGAGGCGAAGAGTTTTCCGCTCGCAAAGCCCTCGCGGAACGGCTCCCGCCCGTGCCGGCTGAGCTCCAGCGCGAAGGGCTCTCCCGCACGGAGCCGCGACCAGTGGAACTCGTGCCCGCGCAGGCGCGTGCCCGCAGGGCCGAGGATGCTGGGGACCAGCGTACGTCCTGCGGCATAGCCGAAGGAGTGCAGGCGGTCGCCCATCTCGACGTCGGCCGGCACGAGGCCGAGCATGGGGATCGTGCTGCCCTGTGCGTCCGTGAGGGAGCGAGCGAGGTACATCATGCCGCCGCACTCGGCGTAGATCGGGCCCGCAAACGCCCGGATCGACGTCGCGAGCGCTTCGTTAGCGCTGAGTTCCGAGGCGTAGAGCTCCGGAAAACCGCCGCCGAGAATCAGGGCCTGGCTTCCTTGCGGCAGATCAGAGTCGCGCAGGGGACTGAACGGGACGAGGTGCGCGCC
>JAJYNV010000305.1 GCA_021786135.1 Bacillota bacterium | reverse complement strand
AAACCAGGACCTTTCAAATCACGCTAGACGGCACAGCGGCGTCGCACAATACGCACCGGAAGCTAATCGGCGGACAGCCAACTTGGGAGCGCATTTGGAACAACGTGCTCACTCTCCACCATCTGGGTGGAGAATACAGATGTCGCATTCGCATCAATTTCGATAACGATGTTGTCGCAGTGATTCCGGAATTCATCAATCTCCTTGCGGAGTCTCTCCAAGGTGACCCGCGTTTTCAAGTTGACTTCTTTCCCATAGGTCGTTGGGGTGGACCCAATGACAACCAGCTAAATGTCGTAGACGCCGAGCGAGCATACCCGCTCGCGTTCGAGTTCGGGAAACTTGCAGCTGCCTCTGGCCTAAAGGTCACGCTCCATGAGTTTATGCGGCCAACGTCGTCCGTATGCTACGCCGCTGACGCGCGGTCGTTTATTATCGGTTCGGATGGCCGCGTCTACAAATGCAGCGTCGCACTGAATGACGAACGGAATCAGGTTGGACACCTCGCTGCAGATGGTCGCATGATCTTGGATCCCAACAGACTTGCGCTGTGGCTTGAATCCGATGATTACAACGACGCGAAGTGCCAGAGCTGCTTCTTCCGTCCAGCCTGCATGGGTGCGGCCTGCCCACTCGGGCGTTTGCGTACTGGAGAAGCCCCTTGCCCACCTCCACGGAAGTACATCGACCCCGCCATCGAATTACTCGTTATGCAGGCGGAGAGTAGTCGGTAGAATGCAGGCTCTTCAAACGCGGAGCGCACTCCGGGATTCCCGGTTCGCCATGTTCTTCGTAGGCCAAGGTATTTCGAACATCGGCAACCAGGCCTTCTCTCTTGCGATGTACTGGTTCGTTCAGATGTCCACAGGGGAACCGGCGCTGGTGGCCTGGCTAGCGGCGGCACAGTTCGCGCCGCAGATAATCGCCGTTTTGGTCGGGCCGTACGCGGACCGATACGATAGGCGCCGGTTGCTCATAGCCACCGACATCTTTCGTGGCGTCGTCGTGGGCTATGTGGCTGTGCTGTCGTACTTCCACACAAACATCATCGTCACCCTATTTGTCGTCGTTGTGCTCCTGGGCTTGTCGACAAATCTCTTCGAGTCGGCCGTATTTGGTTTTGTGCCGGACATAGTTCCGTCCGCCAGTCTTCTTTCTGCTAACAGCCTCATTGGAGCCTCCACGAAACTAGCCGTAGTATTGGGGTCTGCCCTGGGTGCAGTTCTGCTCGCTCAACTGGGGCCGAGATCCTTCCTACTGTTTGATGCGCTTACTTTCGGAGTATCCGTGCTGACCCTTTACACCATTCGCTCAGGTCGAGGAGGTGCACCCCCAGACCCTCCGACCACCTATGGCGCTCGCAGATGGCTCCATGAGCTCGGTATGGGTCTAAGAGAGGTGAGTACGAATCGGCTCACCAGGTACCTATACCCGGCGTTCTTCCTGTCCAACGTGTTTCTGGTGCCCTTTTCAGTGCTTCTCCCTAGCTGGGCTCATGCTGACCTCCATACCACAGCGGCAGGCTACAGCGCGATGGAGTTGTTGTGGGCCGCAGGCGCGGTAGTAGGTGCTACGTTAGCACCCAAATTGAGCGAACGTCTCGGCTTTCGCGCGCTTTTGGCGTCGTCCTTTGTTCTCCAAGCAGTACTAGTCCTGTTCACGGTGGAAAGCACTCTGCTCTGGAGCGCCGCGGTGCTCTTCGTTTTTGGAGCGGCAAACAGCGTATCTAATGCACTCCTATCGGTCGTGATGCAGCGGCTATTCTCTGCCGACATGCTCGGTCGTGTAACAAGTATTGCACTAAGTGTAAACGGAAGTGGCACCCCTATTGGCGCTGCACTGGCTGGGGCCTTAGTTCCGTTCGTTGGGGTGACTGCGATCCTAATCGTCGCGGGTGTAGGCACGGGCCTCGTGTGGTCCTATGTCGCCATTGCTGCATCGCGGTCTTGGCACTCTGACGATTTCAGTTTCGCGTTCGCCGAGCAATAAGGAGGTCTGGCAGAATGGAAATTGGCCTATTTGGACCTGTCGGGGTGGATCTCGCAATAAGTTTTGGAGCTGATGTAGTACCGGCTGAACTTGCGATGGCGTTGAATCAGTTCGGGCGTGCTGATAATTATACATGGTACGTTCCCGACAACCGTATTTCGAGGGTGTCTTCGCTTCTTTCGCAAATCGACTCACGTTACACAGCGGAATCAATCTACACACTCTAGCCTTCCTCAGATATGCTACGAGGTCGAACTTCAGGGTCGCTGGGATCCATCACACGCTGTCGTACCCGTTCCACACTCAGTACTTCTTGCAGGTGGGAGCCAGCGGGTTGTCTGAAGACGACATACTGTTTGCCTCCTCCCGTGCCTCCAAGAGTGTCCTTCACAACATGTTCGCTGAATTGGGTGCGCATCTTACCACGCCCTCATGGCCAACTCTCGTTTTGCAGCCGCTAGGAGTCGATTTGGCACGTTTCCGACCGATCGACAAGGAAGTAGCTCGCTCGGCTATAGGCTTGCCACTAGACAGACCGATCTTGCTATGGGTCGGGAGGCTTTCCTCCTACGACAAGCTTGACCTGACGGTTCTGCTGGACAGTCTAGATGCGGTGCCTGACGCCGTCCTTGTGATCCAAGGCAAGGAGACGGAGCCGGACTACTTCTGGCGCATGGTGCATATGCGGGGACTTGCCGGCAGGATAGTCCCGAGGTCGTTGGACCGGAACAGTATGGCCCTTCTCTACTCCGCCAGTGATGTGTTAGTCGCTCCCGCCGACAGCGTTCAAGAGTGCTTCGGCTTAGTGGTGGCTGAAGCATTGGCATGTGGCACCCCTGTTGTAGCGTCTGACTGGGACGGTTACAGGGACTTAGTTCGAAGTGGGGAGAGCGGATGGCTCTGTGCCACCCATTGGGACGTGGGCGCCTCGCATGTGGCGCCGATGGTACCCTTTGTCCCAAATGGGTTGGGTCATGCATTGCTTGCTTCTTCAGTTCATATGGATCGGCAATATCTAACTGCAAAGGTCAGCGAACTTTTGGGGGACAGCACTGCGCGCCGAGTCATGTCCACCGCCGCGAGGAAGTCAGCTGAAGCGTTTGGGTGGGAGCGCGTAGTCACTTCCTTGGAGACCCTGTTGTTACGAGACGTGCGCACCCCCTCGGGAGAGCCAGCGAGGCCTCCGATGTTCAATATTGAATGGTATCGGGACTACACCAGCGACGAGTCCGGGTGCCAGTGCGTGCCGGCAACTAGATTCGACAACCTGAGACCGCCACTCTTGGACACGTCCATCAGAGTAGCCCAGGACACCACAGGCGAGGTTCTAAGTTCTATGTGGCACCGAAAGGTAGGTGAATACCGCTCGTCACCTTTACAGTTCAGTCCTGATGGAAGCGCTTCTCCTTCTTAGGTATAGTGGAAGGCTCACGGCCGCAAAGTAGCCAGCAGGGCAAGGTGGCGGCCCCATATGTGCGACAGACAGCCACCATCGGGAGAGCGATTCAGTTGTCTGTGTATGGGACTATAGTCTGTTTAGGGGATAGCCTGACGCATGGCGCCCGGGATGAGTATGGCCGGGGTTTTCCGTTTGAGCTTAGCGACCTACTATCGGAGAAGTTCGTGCAAGACTGGGTGTGTGCGGATGAAGGTGTTAACGGAGACACATCCAGCGACGTGCTTCGCAGAGCCATCAACGCGTGCAAGAAGTATAGTGAGGCTCATGAATACGTTCTGCTCGTGGGCACTAACGACAGCAAGGATTCGGTCGCAACGCCCGCAATGGTGTACCGGCAAAACCTGTTGGGCATTCTCAGGATTATGAGGGTATACCGGAAGTTCCCGTACCTATGTACCATACCGCTGCTGCAAGGGTTCGGCGCTCCTGATTACACCCGTCACAGCAATGTCAGGATTCGAGGGTATAACGAAGTTCTGCGGCAACTGGCGCTAGACGATGAGGTGCCTTTGATAGAATTAGAGGAGCTCGAATTCTCTGCTTTTGTTGATGGAGTGCATCTAGGTAACGGTGGCAACAGGGCTGTAGCGGAGCGAATTGGTGCTGTCATCGAGGAGACTCGGCGGTTTGAGGTCCTAAACCAACCGACTAACGATGCTCCTGGCACTTCACCAAACTTTTTGACACGCCTGCACAAAGAAGCTTGACACATTCCGGTCTATCACGCCAGCGCGCCGTCCCCCTTTCGGGGGCGGCGCGCGGAATGGACGAAGCGCTGTCGCAAGCGATCTGGTCTGGGTTCACCGGCTCGTCTCAGCAGCTCTGCACCAGCATCCTGCGGACGCTGTGCTCCGACACGTGCAAGACGTGCCGCCTCCCTCCGGCTCACACATTCCGCATGTCTCGAACAGTGCATAGCAGCATTTTAGGGCATCGCCCGGGGTGTGGGGTTGGTTGACAGGTAAGGAAGAGTCTGAAGCAAGGATTTCCCGCCTGCGACGGAGAAGAGCGCAGGTATGCGTAGCGACGTCGGATACCGTTCTGGGGTTCTGGGGGTAGTCGGGGCATTGTGCCGGGAGATCGGCCTGGTGGACGTGATCAACGAAGCCGCCGAGTGGCACGCGCAGGCGAAAATGGGACCAGGCGAGCGGATCCTGTCACTGATCATGTGCATGTTCGGCGATCGGCGGGCACTGTGGCGGGTAGAGGAGTTCTACGAGGACGAGGACGTCGAGATGCTGTTCGGGCCCGGCGTTCGGGGCGAAGACTTCAACGACGACGCCTTGGGCCGAGCACTCGACAAGCTGCATGAGGCGGGCGCCCAAGGCGTGATGGCCACGCTGGCGATGAGGGCTCTGGCGGTGGAGGAGATCCCACTGAGCGGCGCACTGCGTTCGGACACAGCGACGATCTCGGTCTGGGGCGAGTACCAGGAGCCCGAGGACGGGGCGATCGAGATCACCTTCGGCCACGCGAAGGAGAACAACCGTGCACACTCCAAGCAGTTGCAGCTGGGCGGAGTGAGCGTCGGGCCGGGCATGCCGGTGCTCGGTCAGGTGCTCTCGGGCAACTCCTCGGACAAGACGTGGAACTTCGAGACGCTGGAGACGCTCTCGCGGCAACTGGACGCGGAGGATGTCGCTCGGCTCGTCTACATCGGGGACTCCCAGATGGTCACGGGGCACCGGCTGCGGCGCATCGCGGAACTGAGATGGCGATTCATCTCCCGTCTGCCAAGCACGTACACCCTGGCGGACGAGGTGAAGGCGGCAGCATGCGCAGCGGGACAGTGGATGGAAGTGGGGCAGATCAGCGCCGGCAAGCAGGCAGCATCCTACCGGGTGCAGGAGCACTCCGGCGCGATCGACGACCGCATGTACCGGCTGATCGTCGTGCAGAGTTCGAGTCTTGAGAAGCGCAAGGCGCAGACGCTGCAACATGCCATCGACAAGGAGCAGGAAACCATCTTGGCCCAGGCTGCACTCTGGGGAAAGAAGCCGTTCTCCTGCCAAGAGGACGCCGAAGCCGCAGTTGCCGTATTTGCGGGCAAGGTGCCCCGCTACTGGGGCGTCAAGACCGAGATCCGCGCGCAGGAGGTCGTCCTCAAGCGCTCCCAGCGGGGCAGGCCGCGCAAGGGGGAGGAGCCACCGCGTGTGACCCGCTACTTCATCGAACTCCGGCTTGGCGACCAGCAGAACGACGTGATCCAGCGCGAGAAGGAGCGTCTCTCCACGTTCGTGCTGATCACGAACGTTCCGCTGAAGAGCAAAACTGCCGAGGAAGTCCTGCGCGACTACCACAGCCAGTTCCTCGCGGAGCAGAACTGGAGATTCATCAAGGTGCCGTGGCACCTCTCGCCGGTCTTCCTCAAGCTGCCGCGCCGCGTCGAGGCCTTCGCATACGTCCTCTTCTTCGCCCTGATCATCTACCGCCTGATCCAGCACCGCGCCCGCGCCTCGCTCGAGACGTCGTCGCAGAAGAAGATGCTGCTGCCGGGCGGGATCTGGCGTGCCACGCCGACCACGGATCAGCTCCTCGACATGCTCCGGCGCGTCGAGGTCCGCCTCGCCGTAGACGACCACGGGTTGCGATACCGTACGTTCTCCCGTCTCCGGCCGGAGATCCGTCGCGTCTTCGAATTGCTGCACATCGACCCGCTGATCCTCGCCCAGCCGCACCTCTCATAGTTACACCGTCGCACTGAAATTCAACGCGCCGACGCTCCCGACATGCGAAATGTCTGCCGGCTGATCTCCCCACTCTCGATGCGGCTGCGGACCATCGGCCAGTCACGTGCGACACTCGGCATATCCGCAACCCTGGGTCGGCTCAACCTCCTCCTCTCTCGCCGGGCCCGCTCCATGCCCGCCTTCACGCGCTCTCGGAGGATGGCGCGCTCCAGCTGCGCCCAGACTGCCGTGATGCCGAACATGGCTTCGCCGATGGGCGACGTCGTGTCGATCCACGGCTCTTGGTAGCTGCGGATGCCCACCTTCCATCCGCGCAGCCGCTCCAGCGTCTGCGCGGCGTCCAGCAAGCTCCGAAACGCTCGATCCTCCAGACCAGCAAGAGGTCGACCCTTCGTTTTGCCGCATCGTCGAGGAGCCTCCGCCACTCCACACGCCGCGCGAGGTCGGTGGCCGACACTTGGTCGACGTACTCGCCGACGATCTCGAAGCCCTGGGCCAAGGCGAACTCGCGCAGCGGTAAGAGCTGCGTTTCCACGTTCTGGTCCCGGTCCGTTGTAGACTCTCGCGTAGATCGCCATGCGCACTGCCATCCCTCCAACTTCACCGCGGAAAGCGCGCCAGATCTCGCTACGGGCTTTCTGGCGCGGGTGTGGCGCGGCGGATATGCAACCGCATGCCACCACCCCGGTTTGAGCGATCCTACGCCCCCGTTCGCCAGGGCTCACAGGGCGTAGAGCGCGTTGAGCAACACGAATAGCCCCAGCGCGACATGCTGGAGGGCATCCTTGGCGGACTCCACAGGCCGCGACGGATCGTAGCCTCGGTCGATCCGTTCGAGAAGGAACCGGAGGAGCGGCTCGTCCTCCTCGGCCGAGCCGAGATCCGGATGGCCCCGATATGCCGCCCCCGCGACCTCCAGAAGCCCTTCTTTCGTCACCCGCTGCACCTCCCCACTGAGACGGCGAACGCCCCGCGTCGCCGCGGGGCGTCCTTGCGTTCGGTGGCCATGAGGGCCTAGTCTCGCGGAAGATACCTGCTGTCCGCTCCAGCCACGCAGGCGCCTCCGTTACCTCTCCAGTACGGCGGCCTGTCTCGGTTGACGTACGGACACGTGCGCTCGCTCCGCCTCCAAGCGGTCGATCATCCCGCCGGCGACCGCTTGGATCGCGGCGCTTGCCTGCTTGACGAGAGCGGGCCCGCCTTCATCCCGGCTCCAGTTGGCCACGTAACCGAAGCTGTAGTCCGACGTGTCAAGGCCGAAGCGCGAGCAGACGACAAACGCTACGCCCTCCGCCTCCGCCTCTTCCGTCGGGCGCCCCGGCTCCCGGCCGCGGCCGTGCTCCAGCAGGTGGTGAGCGAGTTCATGCGCGAGCGTCTTGGCCTGCTGGTTCGGCGCGATCGCATTGGAGACCACGATCCGGCCCTCCATGGGCTGGTAATAGCCATTCGTGCCGCGCGGCATCGTCTTCGGGTCGGCGTATTCCAGCCGGAGGCCCTCCTGCTCCACCAGGCGCATGAGGCGCGCGATCAGCGCGTGCGCCTCGGCGCTGGCGCCCGTGAGCCGACGTGCCGGAGCTTCCGGCAGCGGCTCGCCATCCGTCTGCGCGATGTCGAAGACGTGGGCGACGCGGAAGCGCACGGGCACGTGATCGCTCTCTACCGCGACCTTGCCTTCATCGGAATGCGCTTCCCCGGTCTGCCGCTCGCCGGCTTCGGGCTTCGGCTCCTTCTTCGGGAATACCGGCGCCAGGATCGCGATGCCGTGTTCCCCCTTCTTCACGAAGCGGCCGAGCTCGCGCCAGGTGTGGAAGCCCGCGACCCGCGTGGCGTGCGAGTCCTGCGAAAGGATGAGCAGCACGTTCCCCGGCGAGTAGGTGTGGAACCTGGCCTGCGCCGTAAGGAAGCTGCGCCAGCCCTCCGAGGACATGACGCTCCTGACACCTTCCTCAAGACGTTTGAGCAGCTCGCCGGCATCGACGCGCGATGGTTCAGTAGTTGCCTCCACCGAGGATCACCCCCAACAACGGAGAAAGCCGCCCAGGGCGTGGAGCCCCGAGCGGCTTGTCGGATGTGCATGCAGCTTCGCATCAATCTGCTGACACCCACTGTTTCGAAAATGCCTCGTCGAGCGCACCGAGCAGCTTTTCGTCGAAGCCTCCCTCTTCGAAGCGCATCACCCTTATCGCGTTCTCGTGCTGCAGGCCCTCGCGGTAAGAGCGCGTCGCCGTCAACGCCTCGTAGACGTCCACCGCCCGCGCCGCACGCAGCACGAGCGGCAGGGCCCCGCCGGCGAGGCCGAGCGGATACCCCTGTCCGTCCAGCCTCTCGTGATGGCCGCCCGCGATCGTCGCGGCAAGCCGCCAGAAGTGGGCCGTCCCATGGTCCCCTGAGGCAGCCGCCCTGTCCGCAAGCCAGGAGAGCTGCTCGCGCCCCTCGACCGCATGCAGCACGATCAACCCGCGCTCGTATGGGCTCAGGGGCCCCGGCTTACGCAGGATCTCGCCGGGCACCGCAAGTTTGCCGACGTCGTGCGCGAGCATGGCCAGCGGCCACGCTGCCGCCTCTGCGGGCAGGTCCTCCGTGCCGCGCAGCACGCCGAGCAGAGCAATCATGATCTCCTCCGTCCGGTCGGAATGGCCGGTGATGCGTCCCTCCTCGTGCAGCGTCACGAGACGCGCAAGATGCTTGGCGTGAAGCTTGACGCTCAACTGTCTCCCTCCCCCATTCGCGCACAAATAGAGAGGGCCGGGCGCCCGCACTGTGGCGGCATGCCCGGCCCTCTCCCAATCGGCACGTCACCGCCGACCGGGATGCTCGTCAGTGAACTCGTAGGCCACCTTGCCCTCATCCTTGTCGAGACGCAGTCTCGCGCGAAATCGCTTGCCCCGCCGCGACTTCAAGGAGAGGGGACCGATCGCACTGCCGCGCAGGAGGCTCTCAGCCTCGTCCCGCTTGAGCGCGTGGCCGGCCTGGTCCTTCCAGATGGCGAACTCGCAGTGGTTATCCTTCCAGTTGGCGCACGAGTACGATCTCTCGCGCTCGATCACGTCGCCGCCGCAAAGGGGGCACTTCCCCAGCGGCGCCGGATCGAACTCGGGTCTTGGCGGAAAGCGGAACTTGACCTCGCCCTCCTCGTCGAGGGAGAGGCTCGCCGAGAACGACTTGCCGCTCTTCGCGGTGAAGCCATGCAGCAGTTTCGTCTCCCCGTCCTGCACGAGGGCGCGGATCTCACTCTCCTTGAGCGTGCGGTGCGCCACCTCGCGCCACATCCGCCAGTTGCACTCCGGGCACTGCACGAGGTCGTCGAGCACCTCAAGCTCGACCCGCTCG
>JAJYNV010000177.1 GCA_021786135.1 Bacillota bacterium | reverse complement strand
TGGGCCACCAGGTGCTGGGGGCGATCAGTCTCACCGCGACGGCCTACGGGCCGAGCGTCCAGGACAACTACCCCTACGGTGCGACGGACTACTTTGGCCGACCGCTGATTCCTGGCGACGTGGCCGTGGATCCGACGGTGATTCCGCTGGGCACCCGACTCTGGGTGACAGGCTACAGTTCCTCGATGCTGCCTGCGGGCGGCTTCATGGCACGGGCGGTCGACGAGGGGAATGCGATCCAGGGGCAGCGCATCGACATCTTCATCGATGCGTCGCAGCAGACGGTCTCGAATTTCGGCATCCAGCACGTCACAGCCTACATTCTCAAGTAGCGATACAGCAAAGCGGGCGCCTGCATGGGCGCCCGCTTTTTTGACCTCGGAGCGTGTCTTTGCCGTGGTCCGGCTCAGGACTCCTCGAGCTCAGCTTCCACCACCTTGAGAGGCGGCACATCCGGTTCGGGCCAGGAGAGATCGAGACCTTCCAGGGTGTCCACCAGTATGCGCGCCACCGCGAGGTTGCGGTACCACTTGTGATCCGACGGGATGACGTACCAGGGGCTGCGTTTCGTGCTGGTGCGACGGATGGCATCCTCGTAGGCGTCCTGGTAGTCGGCCCACAGCTTGCGCTCTGCCAGGTCCGCGGCGCTGTACTTCCAGCGCTTGTGCGGATCCTTGAGGCGTTCTTCGATGCGCTTCGCCTGCTCGTCTTCCGAGATGTGCAGGAAGAACTTGCGCACCACCACGCCTTCGCTCTCGAGATGATGTTCGAACTGCCGGATCGCCCGCATGCGCTCGTGTGCGCGGCCGCCGGTGATCTGACCATGCACGCGCGTCACGAGCACATCCTCGTAGTGCGAGCGATTGAAGATGCCGATCGAGCCGAGTTCGGGCACCACCCTGTGGATGCGCCAGAGGAAGTCGTGCTGGAGTTCCTCCGTCGTAGGCTGCTTGAAGGAGTGCACGCTTGTGCCCTGCGGCGAGAGACCCTGCAGCACGTGGCGCACCGTACCGTCCTTGCCGCTCGTGTCCATCCCCTGCAGCACGATGAGCAGGGCACGCTTGCGTGAAGCGTAGAGGAGATCATGAAGTTCCGCGAGGCGCTCGACGTCCTTCTTGAGCAGCTCTTTCGCGGCGTCCTCGTCGAGGCCCCCCGTACCCGAGGGGGAGATCTTCTTGAGCGAGACTGCGTCGTCGGCCGGCGCAAGGGTGTCCTTCGAGTTCTTCGCCATCACGGCACCTCCTCCGTCCTTGCGCTAGCTTCTGCTTCGATGAGGCGCCTCCTGCCCAGGAATCCTCTGGATTCCAGTATCGCGCAGCAGGTGGCGGCGGTCGAAGCGGCGACTGCAGAGGCCGCAGGAGATCTCACGGCCGTTCGACCTCGGCCGGAGCCAATGCTCGTGTCCAGCCGGGCAGACATAGAGAATGCGTGGGACCGTGTCGGGCCGGCGCAGGTTCTGCAGGATCTCCGCGTTCGGGTAGCGGCTGAAGCGCCAGGTCCGCATCAGCGTGCGGAATTCTGCACCGTGTCCGGCACGGCGGCGGCCAAGGCGCCAGAGATGGTAGTGCGCCAGCTCGTGCAGCATGAGATCGCGCCGCTCCTCCAGGGTGCAGCGTTCGAGATAGGCCTGGCTCAGTGCGATGCGCGGCGGGGGACCTCCTTGAAAGACACCGGCGGTGTGCCCTGCCATACGCGGCGAGAGCCAGACCTCGGCGTCGAGAGTCTGGCCCGTGGTTGCTCGATAGAGCTCCGCCGCATCTGTCTCAAGGCCGGGGTCGTGGCGCCAGCCGCGCGGCGCGGAGCCGGTCATCCGGCCGCCACGTCCCGTGTCAGCTCGTGAATGCTCTGATCCAGGACTACCAGTTCGGGACCTTCGCTCCACCAGCGCAGGTGCACGATGGCGCAGTTCGGCACCGGGCGAAGGAGACCGTGCGCATCGCGCAGGGACGAAGTGAGGCTGAGTGCCGCGCGCAGACCGTGCTGGTGCGTGAAGAGCGTCATCGCGGCATCAGGCGCCAGGCGATGGAGCCTTGCGAGCAGCAGGGTGAGGCGCGCGGCGACATCCGAAAGACGCTCGCCGCCTCCGGGCGGTGCCTCTTCAGGGTCGTCGCGCCAGGCGAGGTAGACCGGATCGTCCACCATGTCGCGCGATGAACGCCCTTCCCAGTCTCCCACTGCCGTCTCGCGCAGGAGGTCGGCGCCGAGGAGCGCCGCACCCGAACGGCGGTGGAGCGGGCGTGCCGTCTGTCTGGTGCGTGTGAACGGGCTTGTCAGGATGAGGCTCGGACGGACGCGGTTCTCAGCGAACCAATCGGCCACGAGCTCGGCCTGCCGCAGTCCGCGGGGACTGAGCGGAGCGCCGGGCAGGGTGGCGTCGAAGCGGCGATCAAGGTTCGCGAGGCTCTCGCCATGGCGCACCAGGAAGAAGTCGGCCACAGGCAACCCCCTTGGCCGCTTGACGCGGCATGCACGGTCTACGCGCCGGATCGCCCCGAATCCTGCTCGCGTCGGCGCCAGATTCGATTCGGACGAACGTGGCATCGCGCGCGCTCCGGCCGAACCAGGCAATGGGGCAGGCATGGGGAGGATGTTCGCCCACCCTGCGGTGAAGACGCAGTATGCCGCCTGGTGTAGACTCGGCACGGAGAGAACCAAGATGCACCATGCGGGGCGGACGCCGATTGGACATGAGGAACTTATGGCTTCGGGGCGGGCCCGCTGGCGGGTTTGGCAGGCGACCTGCCTTCATGGCCATGGCCGCGACCGCGCTGCTGCTTGCGGGCTGCTCCGGCAGTCCGGCGCAATCGGCGCGACACCAGTCGAAGCAGACATCGCTTCAGGCGATACCGGACACCTCACGCGCGCCGCAGGCCCAAGGATCGCCCCATGCGCTCGCCACCATCATCGGAGGACCTTCCTATGCGCTTGGAGACCACCTGTCGGTCAGTGGATCCGTAGCGGGGAGGGGACTCCTCGTCTCCGTCTGGCCGACGACGAATTCCGAACTGATCGCCACTTCCGCTGGACGCCTCCTGCTGCTGGATCCGGCAACGGGAAGATCCGAGAATCTGATGGGGCCCGCATCGCCAGGGCAGGAAGCCGTGATGGTGACCAGCGACAGCCACTGGGTGTTTTGGGGACGGATGAACGATCAGGGCGGTCCTGAGTCGTATTACCTCTATAACGTTGTCACCGGTGCGCGCCGACGTTTTACCGACGCGCTGACCGCGTCGGGCGTGGATCTGAGCGGCGCCGTACTGGCTGGCGACAGTCTCTATGTGGCTGGCACCGTCAAGGCAGGCAGATGCCCTGTCGACGAAGTGCTCCGGGTGAACCTGGCAACTGGCGAAGCGACGCCGATGGTGGTGGCGCGACACTGCGCCGTCGAGGCTGCGCCTCGCTTGCCGAAGCTGCTCTCTCTCGGGGGAACCGGGCTGCCGCTCAAGCTCTCTGGCGTCGTGGTGGCCGAGCCTGCCCTTGCGGGTCGCAGGCTCCTCTTTGTGATCACGCCGCCGACAGATAGCTCCGTGTCCCCGCCTGCCGCGCTTGTGCAGCTCGACCTCGACAACGGCAAAGCAAAGGTCCTGGCGCAGAGTCCGTCGCTCATCAGCGCCCTGGTCGCCGATCCGGACGTCGCGGCGTTTGTCTCGGGCCCGGGCCTCTATGCACTGGTCAACAAAGGACTCGAGCTGCTCGAGACCACGCAGAACCCGGTGCCGACCGTCAGCGGCCCACTGGTCTCATGCGGCGGGGGATCCGGCGACGTCTACGACGTGCGCACCGGTGCCGTCTACCGACCGCCGGCAGTAGGGAGTTGGACGATCCTGTCAGGCAGCTGGGTCAGCTGGTTCGATAGCGCTGCACAGGCCTACCGTGCGGCTCGCATCGAACCTTCGCGGCTGCAGTAGAGGCTCCCCGGCGCTGCTGAGCAGCAGGGACGGAGAATTTGGTGAGGGCGTAGTTCCCCGATTCGGGATTGCTTAGGTGAAAGAATGCGGATCAGCCAATGTTGGATCCCGTTGCGGCAATGCTACGCTGAGAGAGGATCTCGACAGACTGCCTTGACCTGCAATCGGCCGTCCTCGTATCATCGGACGTAACGAAACGTCGGAAGGGATGAGCACGATGACGATGGCGATGGTCTCCATGATGTCCACGCGGCGGAGTGCTCGAATGCGCCGGCCTTAGGTCGTCACCACCAGGCCGCCACGGGCACTCCCGTGGCGGCTTTTGTCGTGTCGAGAGAGGGGTAGGAGTATGGGGAAGCACCTGATCACCAGCGCATTGCCGTACATCAACGGTGTGAAACACCTTGGGAATCTGGTTGGCTCGCTCTTGCCGGCAGATGTCTACGCGCGGTTCCTACGGACACAAGGGGAGGAGACCCTCTTCATCTGCGCCACGGACGAGCACGGCACCCCGGCGGAGCTAGCCGCGCGGGAAGAGGGACTGCCAGTTAGCGAGTACTGCGCCGGGATGCATGAGAGGCAACGTAGCATTTACGACTCGTTCGGTATCTCGTTCGACCACTTCGGCAGGAGCTCGTCGCCTCAGAATGCGGGGCTGGCGCGACATGTCTACGAGACGCTCGACGCCAACGGCTTCATTGCGGAAAGGACGACTGGACAGGTGTACTCTCGGGCGGACGGTCGCTTCCTGGCGGACCGTTACGTCGTCGGCACCTGCCCGAGGTGTGGCGACAGGGGCGCCCGTGGCGACCAGTGTGAGCACTGCGGTGCGGTCCTGGACCCCGTGGATCTCATTGAGCCCCGCTCATCGCTGTCAGGCAGCTCGGATCTGGAAATCCGGCCGACAAAGCACCTCTACCTGCGGGCGGACGCACTGGCCAACGACGTAGACACTTGGATCAACCGGCAGGAGGGATGGCCCAAACTTACGCGCTCGATCGCTCACAAGTGGTTGGATGAGGGACTGCGTGAGCGGTGTATCACGCGTGATCTGGACTGGGGGATCCCAGTCCCCCGCGAGGGCTACGAAGGCAAGGTGTTCTACGTGTGGTTCGATGCCCCGATCGAGTACATCGGCGCAACGCAGGAGTGGGCCGACTTGAACCCTGAGGGCCGCGACTGGCGGTCCTGGTGGTACAACGCGGACGACGTCACCTACACACAGTTCATGGCCAAGGACAACGTGCCGTTTCACACGATCTTCTGGCCTGCCGCCATGCTCGGTACGCGTGAGCCGTGGACCTTGGCGACTCAGATCAAGAGCTTCCACTGGCTCACCTACTACGGAGACAAGTTCTCGACGAGCGCAGGCAGAGGGGTGTTCCTCGACGACGCCCTCGACATCCTGGAGCCCGACTACTGGCGGTACTTTCTCCTTGCCCAGGCCCCGGAGACGAACGACGCGAGCTTCACGTGGGAGCTCCTGGCTACTGTCGTCAACAAGGACCTCGTCGGTATCTTCGGAAACTTCATCCGTCGGACCCTGACGCTCGCGGACCGCCACTTCGGCGGACAAGTTCCACCGTGTGGAGAACCCACCCAAGCGGAGCGCGACCTGGGCGTGGACGTGCGGGAAGCGCTGCGGAGGTATCGCGTTTCGCTGCTGCGCCTGGAATACAGGCAGGCCGTCAGCGAGCTGCGCCACCTTTGGTCGCTGGGCAACCATTACCTCGACACATGCGCTCCCTGGGCGCTCGTGGACACTGACCGGGACGCTGCCGGCAGGGTGTTGCACAAGGCCATCAACCTTGCCTACCTTTTCGCTGTTGTCGCTTCTCCTGTGATCCCCTTCGCCTCGAAAACCACGATCACCGCTCTGGGGATGACCGGACGAGGCTCCGAGCCGTCCTGGGACGAGGCAGCAGATCTGAACGCCGTGCCGTCTGGGCATACATTCCGCGTGCCGGAATTGATATTTCGGCGGATCACCCAGAGTGACATAGACAACTGGAAGGAACGCTTCGAAGGCACGATCGTCTGAACCAAAGCTTCCTGCCCGCACGATAGCCGAGATGAACGACCTCATCCGGTGAGTTCCCGGGCTAGTGTCGACGGACGAACGCGGTACTTCGGGTGAACTGCGCGTACTTCCCCGAACGGTGATTGCTTAGGTGACAGAGTGCAGATCGAGGAATAGCGCAACAAGTGGTCGGAACCGAACTCATCCTAAGTCAGGATGAATCGGTTGATCGCCATGGCAACTCCGTCACCGTCGTTAGATCTGGTCTCAAACCATGCCACGCGCTTCAGTTCAGGCACCGCGTTGGCCATGGCCACCGGAAATCCGCACAGCGAGAACAGACCGGCATCGTTGTGGTCATCGCCAAAAACCATTGCCGCTGCAGGAGCGATCTGGAGCTTCGTGAGGACGCGGTGTACAGCGTGGTCCTTGGACACCGAGAGAGCCATGATCTGGGTGAGCTGGTCACCGTCCGTAGCCACTACGTGAGCGTGGTCTGGGAATTCCGCCGCCAGATCACGCCAGAGACGGCACCTTGATACCACCATCTTTGTAGGGGCTATCGTCCAGAACTCGTCGGCGGCAAGGACCTCCGGAAACTTGTCGCCGTTTCCGACGCCAAAAACCGCACCTTCCTCTGCGGACAATGGGCTTAGGCTGTACCACCGGTCATCCACCTCATAGGTGAGAAAGGCTGACGGTTCGCGGCCCATCAGGGTTCCGGCCATCCGTTGGGCGATGCCGGCTGGAATTGCGTGGTGTTCTCGGAATCCCAAGCCGGGGTGCGTGATGAGAGCTCCGTTGTAGTAGACGAGGTAGCCCAGGGTTAATAACGAAGGCGGTAACAGACGATGGACCGCCCGAGGTGGCCTAGCTGTGGCGATGACAATGTGGATCCCCTGTCGGTGGCAACCGAGAACCGCGGCCAGATTGGTAGGCGACACACGCCGGCTACTATCCAGGAGCGTCCCGTCGAGGTCGATCACGATGGCCTGTACCGGCGGAGAAAGTGCGTTCACGGCAACCTCCTAGTCACCCCGCCGCTGTTCGGGCGACAGCTTGTGAGTCAATATATCAAACGACTTCTTGGCGCCTCAAGCCAACGATTACGGGAGTGCAGACGTTTCCAAAAAGCGCCATGCTTCGTGTTAATTGCGCAGACTCCCCCTAGTCAGGAATGCTTAGGAGGCGTGATGCTTCTTGACCGAGTGTCGAGTAAGCGTAGTATCCGGTCTGAAGGGCGCGTGGAAGGGCCACGACGTGGACGCGCGCGAGGAGGATGGGGGCGAAGGGAAGGGCGCCGACGTCGACCGGGTCATCTCCCACCGTTGGCATCAGCTACGAGCATCCCTATTGGCCGGCGAATCGCCGCTCCAATGCGGAGAGCAGTACCCTGCGCTGCGCCTCGGACCTGCCGTCTGGGGAAACATAGTTTAACCATCGAAGGTTCCGAACGCCGATCTTCATGAATGTACCGCGGAACAGGATCTTGGTCACGGGAGCACCGAAGAACCACCTGTAGATGAGACCCGGCGTGCTCATCGTGGTGATTAGCGTTACCCCTCGTAAGTTTTGGAGGTGGTTCTCGAACGGGCGCAACCTCTTCGCTTCGGAGAACACAATGCCCTTCGTGAGCACCTTGTCGAGGAACCCTTTGGTCCCGGCCGGCATCGCCTCCCACCAGACGGGGAAGGCAAAAACGAGGTGATCTGCGCCCATGACCCGGCGCTGATAGTCGGCAGCGAGCGGGTCAATGGTTCTGCCGGACCGCCACGCGGCCAAATCTGCAGCGCTCATCATAGGGTCGAAGCCGTCCGTCGCCAGGTCGATGACGTCCACCTCGTGCCCCGCTCGCTCCATGCCGCGAACGGCGGCGGCCGCGAGTGCTGCGGTGAAGCTGCGACGGTGCGGCACGTTTTCCGACGCTCCAGCCCCGTAAGGATGGTCAAAGACTAGTACGACACGCATCGGCAGTTGCTCCTTCGCTGGACACGCCTATCCGTACATGGTACCGTACAATGTACGATAAAAAGGTTATGGTACGATGTACGAGATGTCAAGCAACATGCATGGGCGACCGCCTCGGT
This sequence comes from Bacillota bacterium, assembly GCA_021786135.1. Classification (GTDB taxonomy): domain Bacteria; phylum Bacillota; class Sulfobacillia; order JAJZYS01; family JAJYTV01; genus JAJZQO01. The sequence continues at coordinate 1,501 of JAJYNV010000177.1, read as the reverse complement.
TCAGTCGGGAGCAGATTGCCCAGGTCGCCTTCGAGAGCGCCGACCGGGAGGGGTTCGACGCCGTCTCGATGCGTCGGGTGGCCCAGGAGCTCGGCGCGGGGACGATGACGCTCTACAGCTACGTGCACACGAAGGACGAGCTGGTCGCCCTGATGGACGACCAGCTGATGGGCGAGCTACTGGTGAGCGAGGAAGAACTGGCGCGAGCTTGGCCGGATGCCTTCATCGCAATCCTCCGTCAGACCTACCGGCTACGCCTGAAGCACCCTTGGTCGCTGGCTGCTATGCAGAACGCGGGCTTGGGCCGTAACGCAGCGCGCCATGCCGAGCAGACCCTGGCCGCGTTGGAGGGTTCGCCGTTCAATGATGAGCAGAAGTTCATGGTCATGACCGTTGCTGACTCCTTCGTTGACGGCCATGCACTGCACAGGATCGAGGTAACGACGGAGCAGGCGCCCGATGCGGCAGTACGGACGCGCTCCCTGGGTGCGCTAGAGAGGATCGCGTCTGGGCCCTACCCTCGCATGCACCGCAGCTGGGTAGCGCTCGAAAGCCGGAGGCCCTTGGCCGCAGCGTGGATGGACGAATCCTTCGAACGCGGCGTCAGCGCCATGCTCGAAGGATTCGTCAGGCAGTTTTCCAATTAGTTGACTTATGGGTCCGCCGTTGCCTTCGGATCTACGGCGACAAAGACCATTGCACGCACCCGTTGAGATCTCGGGTATGCAACGCAGACGAAGGGTGACTTCGTGTCAACTGCGCGTACTTCCCCGAGCTGGGATCGCTTGGGATCCATAATGCACCGGCACCAACCGCAACGACGGCTTCGTGCCCCCGCCCCGTACCCCTCTTCCGGACCTGGGACCTGGGCCTGATGCGTGATGGAGGCACACCCACCGCTTTAGCACGGCCTAGAGAACCCAAGGCGCCAGGGGGCGTGCTGGGTCCGGTGGCTTGTCAGCCAGGAGGGCTGCCTGCAACCGTACGCCGCCGGCGCGCCGCCACAGCCGCGAGGCCAGGGGTCCTAGCGGTCCCTGCGGGTCGAAGGAGAAGAGGAGTGAGTTGGCCTCACCAGCCAGGCCACCGCGGGCGGCATCCCAAAGCTGGTGCGCCGCTGCGATGTCGCCGGGCCGGTGGAACACAAGGCCAACGTCGGCCTCGCGGAGCAGGCCGCCGTCGGGCATCTCATGGAAGATGAAGTCCAGGGCCCGCATCCAGAACGGTAAGTTGACGACGCGGTGGGCCAAATAGCGGTAGAGATGGGTGATTCCGAGGCCGGCCACGATGCGGCCATGCGCCTCGGTTGCCACGAAGTAGGCGCGTGGAGGGGAGGTGCCCGCCTCCGCGATCCACTGCCTTAGGGTTGTGGAGTCTTGCGGGCGGTAGAAGTTCGCGGCAGCATAAAACTCTTGCAGCCCATCCAGGATCTCTGCGAGGTCCTCTGATGTGGCTGGGCGAACTGAGAATGGGCCATCCGCTGGGGCAGACGCACCCACGCGCG
>JAJYNV010000084.1 GCA_021786135.1 Bacillota bacterium | reverse complement strand
GTGACGACGCCGTAGGTGTCAGCGACCGGCACGAGCATCTCCTGCTCGATCGCGTCCGCCGCAGCGCGAGGAACATGGTGGAATTCCCTTTGGACCTTGTGCAGCACCTCAAGCAACTGGCTGCGCTCGCGACCTGTCTCGGCGATCAGGCTGCGCACCCGCTCCCGGATCTGGCGATCGTCTTCAGGCATTCTGCTGGGCCGCCTCCTCGACCAGATGACTGCCGACGCCCTGTGATGCAACGCGCTCGACACGCACGGCGGTCGCCTTGAATTCGGCCGTGCCCGCAACGGGATCGGTCGCATCCAGGGTGAGCAGGTTCGTCGGCACTTCGTCCGGGTGGTTGAGACTCATGAACAGAAGGCCCGGCCGGACCTTCCTCGAGCGGGAGACCTGCACCTCCACGGTGCCGCGGCGCGAGCTGAGGCGGCAGACGTCCCCGTCCTCGAGAGCGAGCCGCTCCATGTCGTCCTCGCACATCTCCAGCACCTCGCGGTGACCGCGCGGCGCTGCGTAGTGGCGGGATTGCACGCCGGTGTTGTACTGCGCCAGCCGCCTGCCGGTCGTAAGCATGAACGGGTAGTCCGCATCGACCTGCTCTGCGGTCGGTTCGTGCTCAGCGGCAACGAACGGAGCGCGCTTGCCGGAGATGGGATTCTCCCACAGCCGCCCATGCAGGAACGGCGAACCCGGGTGATCCTCGGACGGGCACGGCCATTGGAGGCCCCCGAGCTCTTCGAGTCGCTGATACGACATGCCGGTGTGGATCGGCGACACCCGCCTGAGTTCGTTCCAGACCTCTTCCGCGCTGCGGTGCGTCCAGCCGGGAATGCCCATGCGGATCGCGAGTTCCTCGACGATCCAGAGGTCGTCCCGCGCCTCCCCCGGCGGCTTCACAGCCGGTCGCAGGCGCTGGATCCGCCGCTCGGAGTTGGTCACCGTGCCTTCGGCCTCCGCGAAGCTCGCGCTGGCAGGCAGCACGACGTCGGCCATCTCCCCTGTCGGAGTGAGGAAGATGTCCTGCACAACGAGGAAGTCGAGGCCTTCGAAGAGGCTCCGCACATGGTGCAGGTTCGCCTCGGACTGCACGGGATTCTCGCCGATGATGTAGAGGGCGCGGATCTCACCGTCCGCCATCGCCTGGAACATCGCCGTCTGATGCTTGCCCACCTTCTCGGGCACCGGCAGGCCCCAGACGTCCTCGCAGCGCTTGCGCGCCGCAGGGTCGGTGAGGTCCTGGAAGCCCGGCAGACGGTTGGGCAAGGCGCCCATGTCGCCGCCGCCCTGAACGTTGTTCTGCCCGCGCAAGGGCGCGAGGCCGCTGCCATAGCGTCCGATCTTGCCTGTCAGGAGAGCCAGGTTGATCAGCGCGTGGACGTTCTGGACCGCGTTGTGGTGTTCGGTGATGCCGAGCGTCCAGCAGAGGATGGCCCGGTCCGCCTTGGCGTACATGCGCGCGAGTTCCCGCACCTTGACTGCCGGGACACCCGTGAGGTGCTCGACCTCCTCCGGGCGGTAGCGCTTCACGACCTCCCGGTAGGCATCGATACCGTCCGTGGCACGGGCAATGAACTCGGCGTTCTCGAGTCCCTCTTCGAGGATCACGCTGCCGACCGCGTTGGCGAGGGCAACGTCTCCGCCCACCTGCACGGGCAGGTGCAGGCTGGCGAACTCGACACCCGAGATGCGCCGCGGATCGACGACCACGAGCTTGGCCCCGCGCCGACGTACGGACTTCATCATGTGGTGGAACATGACGGGGTGTGCCTCCCGCGCGTTCGATCCCCACAGGATGATCAGGTCGGTGTTTTCCATCTCTTCGTACGACACCGTGCCGCCCCCGGAACCGAATGCTGTCGCAAGACCTGCGACGCTGGGGGCGTGTCAGGTACGGTTGCAGCTGTCGATGTTGTTCGTACCCAGGGCTGTGCGCATGAACTTCTGCGCCACGTAATTGAGCTCGTTGCTCGACTTGGAGCAGCTGAAGCAACCGAAGGCATCAGGACCGTATTGGTCCTTGATGCGCGTCAGTCCCTGGACTGCGCGCTCGAGGGCCTCGTCCCAGGTCGCCTGACGCAGCTTCCCGCCATCACGCACGAGCGGATGCAGGAGGCGTCCCTGGGCACGGCCCGACAAGGGCATCGCCACGATAACACCTACCCTTCCAGGGGTTTGTCTAGGAGCTTACGGGGGTACCGGAAATCATAGTAGCCCCCTGTACTATCGTAGTCCTTATTCGGCGGGTGCGGGTGGACTCCTACCGAAAAACGCCATATTGCTATGTCACTTAAAGCACTTCGTGCCAGCGCCGCAAAGAGTCCGATGCTTCGAGGCCGGCATCCTGGCCCGAAGCCATGGCCGTCGCGATCAGCTTGCGCTGGCCGGCGACGATATCACCGGCCGCATAGAGCCCCGGCTCCGCACCACCGTCGACGCGCAGGAGCTGACCGTCCTCACCGGTGAGGAGGAGTCCGTCCCCGTTGCGGCGCAGGAGAAAATCCGCCAGGTAGTCGCTGTTGGGCGTCAGGCCCTCGTCGACGAGGAAGCCGTCGGCATGGATCTGGTCGCCATCGGCGAAAGCCAACCCGCGCAGGAGTGTTCCTGCGCCGATGTGGCGGGCGATCGGCCTCGAGTCGATGTGAACGTCGCGCGCCGTGAGCTGTGCCAGCTGCCCGGCTGTGAAGCCGTGCGGACGCCCGTTGGTCAGGATGGTGATCTGGTCGGTGAAATCCTGCGCACCCAGGCTGGCTTCGTAGATGCTGTCGCCGACGCCGAGCAGGACGAAGTGCCCCCCGCGGTGCAGGTGGCCGTCGCAGCGGATGCAGAGGTGCCAGCCGTTCTGGTTGCCCGCATAGCGGAATGCCGCCCGGTGACGCTCGAGCATACGCGGCTTGCCTTCCTCGACCTCGACGTCCGGCCAACCATCCTCGAATCCCGACGCCACCACAGCGCGGCGGGCCCAGAAGGTGCCCATGGCCTGGACCGCACCCGCCTTGAGCGGCGCAAGCGATGCGGAGATGCGAAAGAGCTCTCCGTCGCGCCCGAGCTGCAGAACGTAGCCTCCCACAAGCGCGATTCTCGGCGCCTCCAGGTCCTCCGAGGCGCGGCTCGTGAGGAGGTGGTGGAGATGCTGGCGCAGTTTCGGCCCGGTGATCGGACCGAAACCGGGCGCATCCTCGATCGGAACCGACTTGGCCCAGTAGGCCCTGCCCTTGCGCTGGCTCACGGCGCCAGCGTCCAGTACGAGGACCCTGCGTCCCTGGTGCCACGCGGAGACGGCCGCCTGCACGCCCGCCGGTCCAGCGCCGATCACTGCGACATCATAAATGAAGGAGTCGTGGACGATCTGTTCCATGCCTACGTTCATAGCGCTCTTTACCCAGACCTGTCCATAGGGAATGTGGCACATCGTCCATAAGGTGTCAGCCATCACGGCCATGTGGTGCACGACGACCTGTCTTCTGGCCCAAAGATGCGCTATGCTCTTGCGGAGAAGAGCGGAGAAGAGTGGAAGCATGGCCGCGCGCATCAGAGGCCATGGCCAAAGCAGATGCTGAGAAGGATCCACCTTCATTCGCCTCAACCGCAGGGAGGTCCGATTCTACATGGCCACAGAATTCCGACAGAGCGACGACGAACTTGAACTCGAGCTGCAAGAGTGGCTCGATTCCCTGGACTATGTGCTGAGTCAGGGAGATCCTTCCCGTGTCCAGCGGATACTCGAGCGGCTGCGCATCCGCGCCGAGCAGGAAGGCATCGACGTCGCGCCATCGCCCACCACGCCCTACGTCAACACCATTCCCGCGTCCGAACAGCCCGCCTATCCCGGCGATCTGCAGCTCGAAGCCCGTATCGAGGCCCTCGTGCGCTGGAACGCCATGGCCATGGTGGTCCGCGCGAATCGCGCGGTGGATGGCATCGGCGGCCACCTGTCCTCGTTCGCCTCGATTGCGACGCTCTACGAGGTGGGACAGAACCACTTCTTCCGCGGTCCAGGCGAGGACGGCAGACAGGGTGACCAGGTCTACTTCCAGGGGCACTCGGCGCCGGGCAACTATGCGCGCGCCTTCCTGGAGGGGCGCCTTTCGGAGACGGAACTCGACCACTTCCGCCGCGAACTCCAACCTGGCGGCGGCCTCTCCTCGTATCCACACCCGTGGCTGATGCCAAACTTCTGGCAGTTCCCCACCGTCTCGCTCGGGCTCGGACCGCTGCAGGCGATCTACCAGGCGCGCATGAACCGATACCTCGCAGCCCGCGGACTCAAGGAGACGGGCAGCCAGCACGTGTGGGCCTTCCTCGGCGACGGGGAGATCGACGAGACAGAGACGCTCGGTGCAGCGCGCCTCGCCGCACGCGAAGGCCTCGACAACCTGACGTTCGTCGTCAACTGCAACCTGCAGCGCCTGGACGGCCCCGTCCGCGGCAACGGCAAGGTGGTGCAGGAGCTCGAGGGCTTCTTCCGCGGCTGCGGCTGGAACGTCATCAAGGTGCTCTGGGGCAGCGAGTGGGAGCAGCTGCTGCAGCGCGACCGGACAGGGCGCCTGGCGGAGCGCCTGGGCGAACTCGTCGACGGCGAGTTGCAGAAGTACACGGTCGAAGGCGGCGCCTACATGCGCGAGCACCTCTTCAACGACCCGTACCTGAAGGAACTTGCCTCCCATCTCTCCGACCGGGAGCTCGGCAGCATGCGCATGGGCGGACACGATCCCGTCAAGATCTACGCCGCCTACCGACGGGCGCTCGCCCACCGCGACGCACCGACGGTCATCCTCGCCCAGACCGTGAAGGGCTACGGGCTCGGGGCCGAGGTAGCGGGCCGCAACGTGACCCACGAGCAGAAGAATCTTTCGGACCAGCAGCTGATCGCGCTGCGCGACGTCACAGCCCTGCCGATGAATGACGAGGAGGCCATGCGGGCGCCCTTCCAGCGTCCGCCCGAGTCCGACCCCGCCATCGCCTACCTGCACGAGCGCCGCAAGGCGCTGGGCGGATATCTGCCACAGCGGGAAGGAGCGCTGGAGCCGCTCGGAGCCGCCGACGCCAAGGCCTTCGCCGAGTTCAAGGACGGCTCCGAGCGCCCGGCCAGCACGACGATGGTCGCCGTGCGCCTGCTCGGAAGTCTGATGCGGGATCCTGAAATCGGACGCCGCATCGTGCCGATCATCCCCGACGAGGCACGCACATTCGGCATGGAGGGCTTCTTCCGCCAGTTCGGCATCTATTCGCCGGTTGGACAGCTCTACGAGCCGGTCGACCGCGCGACCCTGCTGCCGTACAAGGAGGCGAAGGACGGCCAGGTGCTCGAAGAGGGCATCACCGAGTCGGGCGCGATGGCTTCGTTCATAGCGGCCGGCACCGCGGGATACACGCACGGCGTCGAACTCGTGCCGTTCTTCTGGTTCTACTCGAACTTCGGGCTGCAGCGCATCGGCGACCTCGTCTGGGCCGCCGGCGAACTCAGAACCCGCGGTTTCCTCATCGGCGGCCTCTCGGGTCGCACGCAGCTGCAGGGCGAGGGCCTGCAGCATCAGGACGGCAACTCCCACCTGCTCGCCTATCCTGTGCCGAACCTCAGAGCGTATGACCCGGCCTTCGCCTACGAGATCGCCGAGATTGTGCGTCACGGCCTCAGAGAGATGTTCGAGCAGCAGAAGAGCGTCTTCTACTACCTCACAGTCGGCAACGAGAGCTATGCGCAGGCGTCCATGCCCGAAGGCTCCCAGGAAGGGATCATCCGCGGCATGTACCGTTTCCGCTCTGCGGGACTCGCAAAGCCGAAGGCCCATGCGCGCCTGCTCGGCTCGGGCTCCATCCTCCGCGAGGCGATCGCAGCGCAGGAACTCCTCGAGTCGTATGGCGTCGCCGCCGACGTCTACAGCGTCACGAGCTACAAGGAACTCTACCGCGACGCGATCGCCATCGAACGCAGGACTCTGCTGCATCCCGACCAGCCTGGCGAATCGCCTTATGTGGCGTCGTGCCTCGCCTCCGGTAAGGGACCGGTAGTCGCGGCTTCGGACTATGTCCGCGCCTTGCCCGACTCGATCGCACGCTGGGTGCCTGGGCCGTTCGTCTCCCTCGGCACCGATGGATTCGGTCGCAGCGAGGACCGCGCAAGCCTACGCGACTTCTTCGAGGTGGATCGCCGCCACATCGCCTATGCGGCCATCTCCGCGCTGGTACGCCAGGGAGACCTGCCGAAGGGCGTCGCCGAGCGAGCGCGCAAGGATCTCGCCATCGACGTTCGGCGTCCTTCGTCACTCGAGTCCTGAAGCCCGACCTTCGTGAAAGGAAGCCCGCTCATGCCGCTTGAATTCCGTCTACCCAAGCTCGCCGAGGGCGATGCCACCGGCTCTGTCGCAAAAGTCCTCGTCGCTGTCGGCGACGCGGTCGCCGTGGACCAGTCCGTGCTCGAAGTCGAGACAGACAAGGCCGTCGTCGAAGTCCCCTCGACCGTCGCCGGCCGCGTGGCGAAGATCCACGTCGCGCCCGGCCAGGACGTCGCCGAGGGCACCCTGGTCCTGACGCTCCAGGCCGTGGAGGAATCTGCCGCACCCGAAGAGACTCCCCCCGCCGCCAGTCCGCCCTCGGCTGAGCCGACCCCGGCCACAGAATCACCTTCTGCAGCCAGGGAGCCCGCACCCCAGCCCGCCTCGGACAAGGGAGAAGCGACGGCCGCCGATCCGTCCCCGGCCACAGCGCCCACGGTCGAGAGCCATGCTCCTCCCAGAATGCCGGCGGCTACCGAAACGCCCACTTCCCACGGTCTCCCCGTGCCAGCCTCGCCGTCCGTGCGCCGTTTCGCACGCGAGCTCGGCGTCGACCTGCGGACGGTACATGGCAGCGGCCCTGCTGGGCGCATCTCGGTCGCGGACGTCAAGTCGTTCGTGCGTGAGGGCCTGCACCGGCCCGCCGCCGTGCCTTCCTCCACGAACCTACCCGCACTGCCCGACCTCGCGCGCTTCGGTCCCATCCACCGCCAGCCCGCCTCTGCCGTGCGGCGCGCCACAGCGCAGCATCTGGGCCAGAGTTGGCCGAACGTACCGCAAGTGACCCAATTCGATGAGGCCGACATCACGGACCTCGAGGCCCTGCGCCATCGCCATGGCCCTGTCGTCGCGGCTCGCGGCGGCAAGCTGACCGTCACGGCGGTTCTGCTCAAGGTGGCAGCTGTCGCCCTCAGGCGCTTCCCGCAGTTCAACGCGAGCCTCGATCTTCAGAGCGGCGAGATCGTATTCCGGGACTACATCCATGTAGGCGTCGCGGTGGACACCGACCGCGGGCTCCTCGTCCCGGTGGTACGCGATATCGACAAGAAGAGCATCGCGGACCTCTCCCTCGAACTCGGTGAAATCGCCCAGCGCGCCCGCGCCGGGAAGTTGACGCTCGAAGAGATGCAAGGCGGCGGCTTCTCGATCTCCAACCTGGGCGGCATCGGCGGCACCGGCTTCACGCCCATCGTCAACTGGCCGGAGTCCGCCATCCTCGGCGTTGCCCGCCAGACCCAGGCAGCGCGGTGGAACGGCCAAGCCTTCGAACCGCGCACCATGCTGCCACTCGCTCTCTCCTACGACCACCGACTGATCGACGGCGCCGACGCCGCGCGCTTCCTGCGCTACGTCTGCGAAGTCGCCGAGTCGCCATTCCTCCTGGCACTGGAGGGATGACGATGCCCAGCGAAACTCAGGTTCTCGTGCTCGGCGGAGGTCCCGGCGGCTACGCGGCGGCCTTCGCCGCGGCCGATCTCGGCCTCGCGGTCACGCTCGTCGATGATGCGCCCAATCCGGGCGGCGTATGCCTCTACCGTGGCTGCATCCCCTCGAAGACACTGCTTCACGTCGCACGCCTCCTGCGCGAAGCGGAGGAGGCCAGGGAAATCGGCATCGCATTCGGCAAGCCCCGGATCGATCTAGGCAAACTCCGCGACCACAAGCAGGACGTCGTGCAGAAACTGACCGGCGGTCTCGGCCAACTGGCCCGCCAGCGCAAGATCACCTACGTGCAGGGGCGCGGCCGTTTCATCGACGCGCACACCCTGGCCGTGCGCAAAGCCGACGGCAGCGAGGCCGATGTCCCCTTCGGGAATGCGATCATCGCCACGGGCTCTCTGCCGCGCAGTCTCGATGTCCTGACGGGGTTCGAGGACCTCGTCTGGGACTCCACGGCGGCTCTCGAACTCAGGGAGGTGCCGAAGCGTCTCCTCGTCGTCGGCGGCGGCTACATCGGTGTCGAACTCGCGTCTGTCTATCTCGCTCTCGGTTCCGAGGTCACCCTCGTCGAGGTGACGCCCGGCCTCCTGCCGGGTGCCGATCCAGACCTGGTCCGACCATTGCTGCAGCGCCTGCGCGGTGGGGCGCGGCTGCTCTTCGAAACGAGCGTCGTGGCACTCGAACGCCAAGGCGACGGGCTGCTCGCCACGCTGCGCGGCAAGGACGGCAAGGAGGAGAGCTTCAGCTGCGACCGCCTCCTCGCCTCGGTCGGGCGGGCACCGCAGACAGCCGGCATCGGCCTCGAGGCGATCGGTCTCAGGCCCGACCGCCAGGGCTTCTTGCCAGTCGACGCCCAGCGCCGCACGCGGCTCGGACACATCTACGCGATCGGGGACATCGCCGGACAGCCGATGCTCGCTCACAAGGCCTCGTACGAGGGCCGCATCGCAGCCGAGGCCATCGCGGGCCTACCGAGCGCCTACGACCCTCGAGCCATCCCCGCCGTCGTCTTCACCGACCCTGAGATCGCCTGGACCGGCCTCAGCGAGCAGGAGGCAACCGCCCAGGGCATCGAGGTGCAGGTCGGTCGCTTCCCCTGGGCCGCCTCCGGTCGCGCCGCGTCTATGGGCCGCGCCGACGGCTTGACCAAGATCATCGCCGAGCGCGCGACCGGGCGCGTGATCGGGGTGGGCATCTCAGGTCCGGGCGCCGGCGAGCTTATCGCCGAGGGCACGCTCGCCATCGAGATGGGCGCCGTGGCTGAGGACGTCGCACGTACGATCCATCCCCACCCCACCTTGTCCGAGACAATAATGGAAGCGGCCGAGGGCGTGCTCGGCCACGCCACCCACTACTACGGGCGCTGACGCCAGCGTAAAAGAAGATCGCCCGGTCGACCGAAAGGTCGACCGGGCGATCTCTTGCCGTCCTCAGTTGTAGCGGATGCGGGGATCGGCGACGGCGTACAGGAGGTCGGCGAGCAGGTTGCCGAGGATCGTCAGGATACCGATGATCAGCGTGATGCCGAAGGCGATCGGGTAGTCGCGCTGCAGGGCCGCCTGCCAGAAGAGGAGGCCGAGCCCAGGGTAGTTGAACACTTCCTCCACCAGGAGCGCTCCACCGAAGAGGCCGGGGATCGAGAAGCCGACCAGGGTGATCAGCGGCAGCAGCGAGTTGCGGAATGCGTGGCGCATCAGCACCGTGAACTCCGTCACGCCCTTGGCCCGCGCCGTCCGGATGTAGTCCTGGATCAATGTCTCGATCACCGACGAGCGCATGAACCGGCCCCAGAACGCCACCGTCGCGAT
>JAJYNV010000330.1 GCA_021786135.1 Bacillota bacterium | reverse complement strand
GCCGAGTAGCTGCGGTGCTGATTGCAGGTGTCCGTCGCCGTCACCGTACACGAACCCGAGGCGGAGCACACTCCAAGTGAGTCCGCTGTCCCGGAGTGCGTTCTCTGCGGCGAGCTTGCTCGCCGGTAGGCGCGGGTCGGATTGGCGGGGTCGTCCTCGCGCGCCGGACGGGGAATGTCGTCGTTGTACACCAGGCCGGTGCTCGCCATGATGATCCGCGCCTCCGGGGCGTGAGCCTTCGCGGCGGCAATGAGGTTCTGGGTGCCCTCGACGTTGGCCCTGCGGATCTCGTCGGGGTCGAGCACTCGCAGTACAGCTGCGAGATGCACGATCGCTGACACGCCTTCAACGGCCGATGCCAGCGACTCGGGATCAAGGAGATCTCCTTCGACGGTGGCGACGCCGTTGAGTACCGTCCTTCCGGGTCGCACGAGTGCGCGGCAGTCGACGCCGGCGTCGACAAGGCGGGGCAGCAGTCGCGAGCCGACAAGACCGGTCGCACCGGTGATGAGGATGGTCATGATTCGTCTCCTTCTGAGAGGTGTTCGGTGAGGTGTAGCGTCGCGTCGCGGAGCACTCGGACGGTCGTCACGAGGTCAGCTTCGTCGGCGCCAAGGAACGCGATCGCATGGATACGTGCGATCGGGCCCGGAAGCGCTTTCCACAGTTCGACGTGCCCGTGTCGGTGATTCGCAGCCTCCGCTGGTGCTTGTCGGCGGGGTCGGGCGCCTGGTCGACGAGGCCCTTGCGCACGAGTGCGGCAACGACGCCACTCAGGTCGCCCGTTCGCCGTCGAGCATGCACACGAGGTTGCGTTGGTTCGTCGGTTCCTCGCTCGCGAGCTGGTAAATCGCGCACCACTGGGTGGGGCCAATGCCGTATGGGCGCACCATCATGGCCCGGCTGGCCAGGTAGTACTTCTTCACCCGCGCGCCGGCCGAAGGCTCTAATGGACCGGTGGAACGTTGGACCCCACTTGCGGACGACCGACGAACGCCTACGCATTGCACAGCACGGACGTCACTGGGGTAGCTGGGAGGCACGTCCGCGGGGTCGTCGACGAGTTCGATTCCTCGGAATGAGGGAGAGAGTATGCACCGAACACGAACGGCCTGTACGTCGGCGACGGCACCCCATTGGCACGCTTGCGGTCGAGGTTGCTCGCCCTGTCAGGTTCACTTCAAGGAGCGTCATTTAGCCCCTTTCCATCAAGAATGTGCTGCACATATTTCTCCACTCTCGACTGGCGAGTTTTCGATTGTTTGGGCGAAGACAAATAGAGGATGTACGCCCTTCTCCGCCCTGGAGTTAGTGCGTCGAAGGCAGTCTCCAACGCTGGCAGTTCAATGAATTTATTTCGAAGCTCTTCAGGGATTATGTACTCTGAGGTATCTTTAAAATTAACTTTCAAACCAGACTTCTCAATTTCAACGGCTTCGTAAATGTAGGACTTTAAGACGGCTTCCATTTCAAGGATCTCCTGAAGATTAGTAAACCGAATCTGACGAGCCGCCTGTACATTTTCAGTCTGTTGGACCAGGATGCCCGAGGCATCCTGCAACAGCGCTCCCTTGTGGAACAGAAGCGCACAATATTCCTTGAAGCCATGTATCAAAACAATGTTTTGCTCCCCGAAAGTGTAACACGGATGCATCCACTTATATTCTTCGGTCAATCCACATTCCAAAACGATTTCTCTCAATCCATCATATTCCGTCTGCCACTTCTTAGCTCTGCTTATGAATTCATCAACCTTGGGATTCCTTTTGTGCTCTACCATAAAGGGCACCCCTCTTCGACTTCTCGTTTCTCTTTGCCGAATGCCAAGAGACCAGCCGGAGCGCCGCAGGGATCTTAGCCGGCCCTGTCGGGTAACGCAATGCGACTAACCGCATCACCCATGCGCCCTCGGAGGAGTACTCCACGTTGTCCGTATACTAAATACTAACATATCTTCGACGGCGTTCGGCACCGACTACCCAGCGTTGACCATCCGCTTGCGGAACGTTTGCCGTCGCGAATGGCGCCCCATTGCGGTGCGCCAACTATCCAGGCCGCATTCCCTGTGCGATGGTGTCGGGGCTGAAAAGGCAACGAAGCATAGCGCCCAGGTTACCTATAAGGAGACTAGCGGAACGGCCCCGACGCCAGCCAAGAGAACAGGAGATAACAGCCGGTACCGATCAAGATGCCGTACTGCAGCAGGCGAAACGCCACGGGCGTAAGATGCGCGAAAACCTTCTGTCCGAGCGCCATGCCGATGGCGACGGCGGGAAGCATCACGGCAGACAGAGACAGCAGATGGCCGCCGATCCCCACGGTAAAGGCCTGCAACAGAAATGCAGCCCCGTATACCACCAGATAGAAGGTAAGCGAGGTGCTTCGCACCAGAGCCTTCGCCTCCGCCGCTCCCGCCATGTAGGCGAGCAGCGGTGGTCCCGGTACGCCCACGCTGGTTCCGAAGAATCCCGCAAGGAAGCCCACGACTCGGTCGCGGGAGGCGGTTCGCACGAAGCGCACCCGGGTCATCAGAATGACAGTCACGGCCAGGATGGCGAGCGCTAGACCAAGCTTGATGTCGCGGATGGACAGCGAGAGAAACGCCAAGATGCCAAGGGGGAGACCAAATATGCTCCCCAGGACCAGATGCCTCAAGAGAGGTTTTTCCAGCTCCGTGTGGGTGCGTGCGAGCATGACAAGGGAGATGACCAGGGACAGAAGGATGTTGACCTGAATGCCGACACGCGCGGGAAGCAGCGTCAGGAGCACGGGGACGGCCACGAGGGAGAAACCAAAGCCCGTGCTGATCTGCAGGGCCGCCGCCGCCATAACAACAAATGATGCCTCGACAATCGATAGCCAGTCGATAGCGGTCACCTCCACCTGGGCGTGGCCGAGTCCTCGAGTGCATGGGCGCAGGCGCCGACGGTGAAGGTCAAGTACGAACCGGCGGCGCGCAAGCGGCGGTGGATCTGGTAGATGGCCTCAAGCCTACGGCGGGTGACGCGGGCGTAGACGGCGGTCATGTTGGCGCACGCCGCCTCAGCACTGGTTCCTCCCCCATGTTCAGCGATGCTCCCTCTGTTGTCAGCAGGGCGCTTGCCAGCTGCGGTAGCTGTCACGGCGCGAAATCGGTCGTGCTTCCCCGGCGGCGAGGCCTTGCGGCCGCACGCGACTGCAGCCTGCGGCGAGGACGCTGCCCGATGCCTCGCGCAGTGTGCACTCTGAAAGTTCCGCCCAAAGGGCTGACCGGAGCCGGGAACACGTCAGCCTTTCGCCGCTGGACAGGCTCGCGCGACTAAGTCCCCTACTCCTGCAGATATAGGACGAGCATCTCGCGACGAAAGAGAAGTACCCCAAGCACGCCGAGGACGATCGAGACAGCCCCGAACACCTCGGTGGCCTGCGCAAACCATGCCGTCGTGGCACCTAGGTGGATCCATCCGAGAAGGAACGGAATCACCCAGATGCCGATGCTGAGTACCGTCACGAGGTACGCGCTCCGTTGATCCCCGACGCGCAACGCGACAAAGGTGCCGACAACAGCCACGTAAAGCGAGACCGCTGCCGACATTCCGAACGCCAGGATTATCCCCACCGGATCCGCGAGATAGAGCCAACTCCAGCCATGACCAGATAGCAAAGCCCCGAACACGAGCTGCAGGACAACCGCCACAAGAGCGGCAACGTAGCCGATCGCGGCAGCGACGATCACCTTGCCACCGAAAATCGCGCTGTCCGGAAGTCTGGTGGCGAGAAGGTAGTCGAGTGTACGGCCCACCCGCTCGTGCAACACGAGGTCCGGTGCAGTGTTGGCCACCACGATCGCGGTTGCGAACAGGATATAGACCACGCGCAGCAGGAGCAGAACAATCGGGTTGACGACCGCATGGCGGGCCGTGATCGAAGGCAGGACGCTCATGATGATCACGGCGATGCCAAATACGCGGAGGGATCGCTGGTTGCCGACGACCTCCGCAAACTCCTTCCACATCATGCTCGTAAGATCAAGCATCGGCATTGCCCCCGATCACTTGCAGGTAGGCTTCCTCGAGGGAGAGCGTGTCCGGCGTCACCTGGCGCACGCCGACACCCGCGTTGACGAGGGCGGACACCACCTTTTCCACGTCTTCTTCCTGGCCAAGCGTGCAGCGCCATTCGTCACCCCCGAGCGCCTCCATGTGCAGGCCCGCCGGCAGCCCAACCGCGATCGCCGATGTCATGCGCGCAAGCCGCAGGCGCACGCTCGGTCCTTTGCGCCCCGCGATCTCGCCGGGCTCGCCGACCGCCAGGAGCTGTCCGCGCTGCAGGATGGCGACCCGGTCGCAGAGCTTCTGCGCCTCCGCCAGCAGATGTGTGCACAGGAAGATCGTGCGACCGCCCTCCTCTGCGAGGGAGAGGAGCAGTTCGCGCAGCATGACGATATTCTCCGGGTCGAGCCCGGCGGTCGGTTCGTCCAGAACCAGCAGGCGCGGCTCGGTGAGAAGTGCGCGCGCCACGCCGAGTTTCTGGCGCATGCCCTTGCTGAAGCCGGACACCCGGTCATCTCCGCGGTCCAGGAGATCGACTCGGCGCAGCGCAGCGTCAATCCGGCCGTCGCGTTCCGACACCGGCATGCGCGCGACACGAGCGGCGAACTCGAGATTCTGGCGCGCTGTCAGACGCTCATAGAGGCCCACCTGGTCGAGTACGACACCGCACTGAGCGCGCACGCGCTCCCCGTCGGCGATCGGATCAAGGCCCAGCACGCGCACTTCGCCTCGGGTGGGGCGCAGGATGCCGAGCATCAGCCGCACGGTCGTCGTCTTGCCGGCTCCGTTCGGTCCGAGAAAGCCGAACACACTACCCGCAGGTACCTCGAATGTAAGATCCTTCACCGCCGCACGTGCACGGAAACTTCGCGACAGACCGCGACACTCGATCGCGTTCGCATCCACTTCGGGCACCTCCAGATAGCCTTCCGATCCAGACGCACTTGCACTTTCCAGGCAAAGGGTTCACCAGACTGTCACAGCGGCCGACCACCGAGGCCCGCCTTCGGTCCAAAGGCGAGGCACCCCGGTGTCTCTTGTCATCGTACGGCAGAGATCAAGGATCCAATTCGTGTTGCCGGATGATACCGCCTGCACGGTTCGATGCGCGCGGCAAGCTCTCGACCGGTATTGCGTTGCCTCGCCATGGGTCAGGCAGCCTCAGGGAGGAGGCTGCCTTAGAAAATCGCCGGACTGACTTGATTTTTTGTCACAATGACGTCATTATGACGTCATGAAGATGTCATCTGTGACCCAGCAATTGCTCGAGGATCTGGTTGCCACCGCCCGCGCCATCGATCCCAGTCTGGCAGAGCCGATGGCCCGCTTGGTTTCGGTGAGCTCCACCGTAGTGTCGATGCGCCTGCTGAACCTGGTGACCGAACTGTCGGCTGAGCTCTCACAGGCTCTCCCGTCGGGAAGGGTTGAGGTGCGCCTGACCTCGCCCGATACACCGGAGCTGCTGTACATCGACACCTCGCTCGAGGCTCCGCCATCCCGGTTCGACGACAGCGAGCCGGCCCGGCTCACACTGCGGTTGCCTCAATCTCTCAAGGAACAGGCGGAGCGGGCGGCCGAGGCCGGGGGCGTATCCCTCAACACCTGGGTTGTGACGCAACTTTCCGAGACGCTAGGTCGCCGTGCCCGCCCCAGCGGGCGCTACCTCAGCGGCTTCGGCAAGGCGTGATCTCTATGACTGGAGGCGGCAGCATGGTTCGTACGTTCGCAACACCCGGAATCGTACGTCTCGCGGTGCGGAATGCGTGCGGGGAGATCGGCATCGCGTCGCACGACGCGGCGACGACCGAAGTACAGGTGCGGGCCCTCACCCGCATCTCCGAGGAGCAGGCCGCGGCTGCACGCGTGGAATGCACGGAGGAAGCGGGAGAGTACCGGGTGATCGTCGATGTCCCATCGCCAGCGCGGAGGCTTTGGCAAGGGGATCAGGAGATCGCCGTACTCGTGAAGGTGCCGGAAGGTACCTGGCTTGACATCGAGTCCTCCACAGCCGATGTGTCAGCGGAAGGGCGCTTCGCCGGTGGCAAGGTCCTGACCGCCTCAGGCGACGTGCGCGTCGAGCATGCCGCGGGCGACCTGTCGCTCGCCACCGCAAGCGGCGACGTAGCTGTGTTCCGAGCCGATGCAGCCCTCAAGGCCCGTTCGGCCAAGGGGGACATCTCGGTCATCCGTGCGGCCGGTCTGCTCACCCTGGAATCCGAGTCTGGCGATCTCGACCTCGGCAGCACCGAACTCGGCGGACGCCTGCGCACGGCCTCAGGCGATATTGAGGTCGAGAGGGCGGCAGGAACGCTCGAGGGGAGCAGCGCTTCCGGCGATCTCACCGTACGGGAGGTCTATGGCGCATGCCGCCTCGAATCCCGTTCAGGGGATGTGGACATCGAATCCGTACGTGAGGGAAAAGTCTTCATCGAAACCATGTCGGGCGATGTCACAGTCGGAGTGTCACCAGGGTCCAGCGTTTCGGTAGACGCCCATACGCACACAGGTGACCTTGAGTCGGACATTCCCCTCTCACCGGAGCTGGAGACCAATAGGGCCACGGCAGAAGGCCCTCTCGTTGCACTGGAGATTCGCACCATGACCGGTGATGTGCGCATCACACGCGGCCGGCATCTGTCGACGAACCGGAGCGGCCTCTGAAACCCTGCCACACCACCTGGCCGCTCCTCCGCGCGGCCGCGAACATCGTGATCGATGCCTCGTGTCCGATCGCGGAGGCGGTCGCCAAGCTCGAGGCGGGCCGTCCTGGCTGGATTCCGACGCACCGCCGGGCAGCGCCCTGGATTTCCCGGGCGTGTCCTGGTGGTGCGCAGCCGCCTATTCGCCCCATGAGCGTCCACCTTGAACTCTTGCCAGGAGTGAAGCCATGAACCGGAACTTCTGGACCGCTATCCGAGCACAGGGATATCGGTTGCCGGCAGGGGCAGACCTCGCCGCACTGACAGATGAGCTCCTCACGATGCTGGGCTCGCCCGACGGCGAACTCAGGGACGACATCGCCTATGCGACGCTGGCCACCTGGGTGAGCGAAGGGCGCTATGATTCACAGGCCCTGCTGGCCATGGGTGAGCACATGGCCAGCAGCCTCACAGTCGGCCTCGGTGCACAGGCATCGGACAGCGTCTTTCTGCGCGCCTTCTCGGTGCTCATTCTCGGGGAGATCGTCGCGCTCGACGCACGTGAGCCAGGCCTGCCCGCAGATCGCGTGCGGGCCTGGGCGGCTGAAGCCGCCCGTTACCTTCGCCTCGAGCGCGATGAGCGGGGCTTTGTGCCAGGTCGCGGCTGGGCGCATGCAGCGGCCCACACCGCAGACTGCCTTGGGGCCGTCGCCCTACACCCGGCCACCGATGCGGCCCTGTTGCGCAGCATCCTGGCGGCCACTGCGGAGCGGGTTCTCCGTCCTCAGGGGCAGGTGTTCATCTATGAAGAGGACGAGCGCCTCGCTTTCGCCTGTCTCGCTCTCCTCCGCCGTCCCGAGATCCAGGAAGCGGACATAGTCGCCTGGTGCGATTCCTTCCTGCATCCCACGGAGGGTGGCGACTGGCGCGCTGCGTCAGCCGGGGAGTCGGGGGCGCGGGCCTACCTCAACGTGAAGAGCTTCCTGCGCAGCCTCTATCTCCAGATGCTGTGGACGCAAAACCCGCCACCGCTCCGCGAGGATGCCCTACAGTCCGTCCTGGTCACCATCCGCGCGATCGGGACGTCGCTCTACGGCCAGTAGCGGCGCCAAAGTCCGCTGCATTTCCATCCAGCAAAGCATTGCGCCCAAGCGTGAAACTTCTTGGCGACAGCCCACCTGAGCGGTATATCCTTATAGGCACCGCATGCAAGCCACAGCCGTCAAGCCGCCGAGACCGCCGCGGAGAGGAGTATTCGGTGAAGCCCCTCGCTGCCGCACCGTATCGCCGTCGCCCCACCATGCTCTCCAAAGTGCCGGAAATCACCGCGTACTTCTGGATCGTCAAGGTGCTCACGACGGCCATGGGCGAATCCACGTCCGACTATCTTGTCTACCACATGAATCCTTACCTGGCTGTCACCCTTGGCGGCGTCGCGCTCATGGCCGCCCTAGCCGTCCAGTTTGCCGCCCGCCGCTACGTGGCGTGGATTTACTGGGTCACGGTCACGATGGTGGCCGTCTTCGGCACGATGGCCGCGGACGCCGCGCACATTGTGCTGGGCATCCCCTACACCGTGACGAGTGCGGCCTTCGCCATCGCGCTAGCTGCCCTTTTCGTGGTCTGGTACCGAAGTGAAGGAACACTCTCGATCCACAGCATCAACACGCGTCGCTGCGAATTCTTCTACTGGGCAACCGTGATGGCCACGTTCGCCCTCGGCACGGCCACCGGCGACATGACCGCCAACACCCTGCGCCTTGGCTACCTGGCCTCTGGCGTGATGTTCGCTCTTCTCTTCGCCGTGCCGTTGATCGGCGGCCGTCTGCTGCGCTGGAACGGGGTCTTCTCCTTCTGGTTCGCCTACGTCCTCACCCGTCCCCTGGGCGCGTCCTTCGCGGACTGGTTCGGCATGCCGCCCGTCGCAGGCGGCCTCGGCATCAACCGGGCCATCGTCAGCGGTGTTCTCACCGCCTTCATCGTTGCCTTGGTGGCCTATCTGAGCCTGAGGCGCAACGACATCCAGAGCGAAGTGGCCGCGGACTAGACCACTGCCGCCTGTGGAGGTGTCCCAACTTGCCCTGCAATCTCACGGTTGCCACCTCGGTGCCATCGTCATGAGCGATGTGAGCCAACTTCCTCGCATGATGTGGCCCGACATCGGCGCGATCGAGATCGGCGGCCTGTCGTCGCCGAAAGACCTTGAGACAGTGCTCGCCGCGGTTGCCGCGCAAGGCATCGCCTGGGCCATGCACATGCCGCTCTGGCGCTCTCGGCCACGCCGCGTGCCCGTGGCTCCCTCAGGGCTGTCGGCCGAGGAGGAGCGCTATCTGCGCGAGGATATGGCGACCGGCTCGAGGCGTCACGCTTCCTATGCGCTCGTGCATGCCCCCTGGCTTCCCTCGCACAGCCTGCCGGAGCGCGAGGCGAGAGCGATTGCCCAAGGGACCGTGGACTTCCTCGCCGAGCTCGCGCTCGCACACGACCTGCCCCTTGCGCTCGAACTCAAGCTCGGGCTACAGCGGGATCCCGGCGTCCTAGCCTACTTCCTCGCCGCGCCGGACGACTTCCTGGATCTCCAAGGAGGCACCTTCTGCGTCGACACGGGCGACTGGGTCCTAGCCTGCGAGGCGCTCGAGCTCGACCCCGTACGGGCCTTCGCTCCCTTCGCCGCACGCACGTCCGTCCTCCATGTCCATGCGGTTGAGCGCGCAACGCAGCCGTACCTTTGGAGACCGATCCATCCCACCGACCCCGACGCCGTCACCATGCTGCGACTCTGCCAGGTCGCGCAGGCGGCGCGAGAGGAACTGACGGTGGTATTCGAACACACGCCCCACCTCGACCCGGGCCCCGACTACGACCTCGAAGGATACGCCTGGCTGCTTTCCTCTCTGCTCTGAGTACAGTCTGCGGAGCCCTGACGCGAAGGTGGTCCCGCCAAGAAGGAAATCGATGAAGGCGG
>JAJYNV010000312.1 GCA_021786135.1 Bacillota bacterium | reverse complement strand
AGTCTACGCATGCTTTTGACGGCCCCTAGGGAATGCGCTGGCACAACAGCGGCACCGCCTGATTGAGGGCGGTGCCGCTGTTCAGTTTCCCACAAATTCTTTGAACTGATCTACAAGGTATGGGCTGCCTGCGCTAACGGCCGTCCAGGGCCTGCACGAGGCGGCGGACAATTCCGAGATGTTCGATGCGGCCAAAGCGCCAGCCCCGATCATAGAGGGCGAGGGTGACAATCTCGCCGCTGCGGCCGAAGCGCCAGATGCGGAGCTGGGCGATGCGCCCGTCTCCCTTGTAGAGCGTGCGGTGGTTGAGACCGTAGCTGACGCGGCCTTGGGTCAGGCGAGCATCAAAGCCGTAGTGCCCGATATGTCCTGCAATGACGCCATCCTGTTCGAACCTGCGATTGAGCATCTTTCCTGCCTCCCACCCCAAGCGTTGCCACGATGTTGGGCAGGCTAGACACGTGGTACCAGCTGCGAAGTTGGGGCATGGCAGGTAAGGGCCCTTCCCGGAAAGAATGGGAGCATCCGAGGTGATCCGAACGATGTCGGCAGAAATCCTGGCGCCTCTGATCAGCCCCCGCGATGCCAAGGGACGACTGGACCTCGATGGCCTGGCGGCGAACGTCGCGAAGCTAGGTCCCGCGCTCGACGGATTCCTCGTCCTCGGCTCCTCAGGCGAGTACATCTACCTGTCGGGGCAGGAGCGGCTCGAGGCGGTACGGACCGTTCTTTCCGGTGCAGCCGGCCGCACTGTGTTCGTGCAGGTGGGCTCCGAGACGACGGAGTCCAGCGTCGCCCTGGCGGAACGGGCGATGGAGCTCGGTGCGACGGGACTCCTCGCCGTGACCCCGCACTACTACACCCCACAGCTCAAGGGCGCTGCGCTGCGGGAGTATTACAAGACCATCTCGGCCATTGGCCCGACCTACCTCTACCACATCCCGTCCTACACCGGCATGATGCTCGACCTGCAGGACATCCTCGATATAGCCGCCATTCCGGGCGTCGTGGGCATGAAGGACTCCACAGGGAACCTCGCACTGCTTGTCGAGATCCTCGCCAGTCGGCCCGACGGATTCCGCTACTACGTCGGTTCCGGGGGGGCGCTTCTGGCCGCTATGGCGCACGGCGCCCAGGGCACCATTGCAGCCCTTGCGAATCTTGTCCCGGACCGCATGCGCTCCGCCGCAGTCCTCTTCGAGGCGGGCGAGATCAGTGCCGCAGCCGAGGCGCAGCGGTCGCTCGTGCGGCTGAATGCGCTCGTGACGCGGCGCTATGGCATCCCTGGGCTCAAGTACGCCGCCGCGCGCCTTGGGTTTGCGGCTGGTGATCCGGTGCCTCCGCTCCAGCCCGTTTCGGGCACGGCGGCGGGAGAAATCGACGCGGCCATCGCCGATCTTCTCGCGGTGCCGGCGGCGGGATGAACCGGCGTGCCCTCCTGAGCCTCAGCTTCGCGCACTTCACAGCCGACCTGAACTCGGGCGCCGTCCCGGCACTTCTGCCGCTGGCCACGGCGCTCTTCTCCCTTGACTACAGCAGCGCGGCGCTCGTCATCCTGGTCTCGAGCTTGACGTCGTCCGTGATCCAGCCTCTTTTCGGCCTGCTTGCGGACAAGCGTCCGATGCCCTGGCTGATGCCGCTGGCGCTCGCGCTGGCCGCGATCGGAACAGCCGCTTATGCGCTGGCGGGTGGCTATACCGCGTTCATCGCGCTGGTCGCGGTCACCGGCATCGGCGTGGCCGCCTTCCATCCGGTGGGTGCGTCTGCGGCCTACTTCGCCGCCGGAGCGAAACGCGCATCCGGTATGAGCATCTTTTCCGTCGGGGGGAACATCGGCTTCGCCTTTGGTCCGCTTCTGGCGGGGCTCACCACCCACGCCTTCGGGCTCTCGGGCGTGATCTGGTTTCTCATCCCCGGCGCCTTGGCCCTGATCGTCCTGCGCTTCTTCGCCCCACGTCAGGTCGCGGCCCGACCCGTGCACGAGATGAAGACGGCGCCGGTGCCGTGGCTCCTTCTCTCGATCCTCGTGCTGGTCGTCGTCCTACGCAGTGTTGCGCAGTATGGCGTGCTCACCTTCTTCCCGCTCTACCTCTCCCATCTGCACGTGCTGTCACCGAGCCTGTCGGGAGCCGTTCTCTTCTTCTTCCTCATCATGGGCGCCTTCGGCACACTGGTCGGTGGGCCGATCTCCGACCGCTTCGGACGGCGCAGCCTCATGCTCTGGAGCTGGGTGGCCACGACGCCGCTCCTCTATCTCCTGCCGCGTCTTGGCGGACTCTGGCAGTTCGTGGATCTTGGAGTACTGGGCTTTGCCATTGTCGCCACCTTCAGCACTACGGTCGTGCTGGCGCAGGAACTGCTGCCGGGCCGGCAGGCCGTGGCATCATCCTTGACGATCGGCCTCGCGATCGGCTTGGGCGGTGTCGTGATGCTCTGGTTGGGGCAGATGGCGGATGCGGTCGGCGTGCGGGAAGTGCTGGGGCTGCTCTGGATCTTCGGCATCGCGGGATTTCTCGGGTCCCTCCTCCTGCCTCAGCAGGTCCGCATCGCGCAGTGATCAGGAACGCAGGAGTGCCCTTCGCGTCTGTCGTATGAAACCGCCAACGTGTCGGTTGCCCTGATCAGGGCAGTCAAAGGGGGAGTACACGTTGGAGTTCATGCTGCTTGTCGGGACAGCGAAGGGGCTGTTCCGTTTCAGGTCCCACGATCGCCGCGTTTGGAGCGTCGAAGGTCCGGACTTCGCGCAGACACCCTGCTACACCGCGGTGCTGGATCCGCGCAGCGGCGTATTGTTCGCGGGCGTCAACTCGGAATTCTACGGGCCGTCGATACGCCGCTCACGGGACTTCGGCCGGACGTGGGACGCGGGGATCGTCCCCTCCTACGGGAGCGACGACGAGGAGAAGGTCACGCGCATCTGGGCGATCACGCCGGCGGGAGACGATGAGCCCGGCACGCTCTATGCAGGTGTGGAGGCGAGCGGCCTCTTCCGGTCGGTCGATGGGGGCGACAGTTGGAGCGAGGTGGCCTCCCTGCGGCGCCACCCGACGCACGAGCTTTGGGGCCCAGGCAACGGCGGCAAGTGCCTGCACACGGTGCTGGCGGCAGATGACGGCACCATCTATACGGCATGCTCGGCCGGCGGCGCCTACCGGACGAAGGATGCCGGCGAGAGTTTCCTGCCGATCAACGCGGGGATCGAGGCGCGTTTCCTGCCAGAGGGGCAGCGCTATCCCGAGGCGGGGCAATGCGTGCACAAGATCGACGTGTGCCGTGCCGATCCCGCGCGGCTCTGGATGCAGAACCATGGCGGGGTGTACCGCTCGGACGACGGTGGCGATACCTGGCACGAGGTGGGCAGGAGTCTGCCCGGGGACTTCGGCTTCCCCATCGTCGCCCACCCCGGCGACCCGGACGCCGCCTATGTCATCCCGCTGCAGTCCGACGAGAAGCGCTGGGCGCAAGGAACACTCGGTGTATGGGGCACGAAGGACGCTGGCGCCACGTGGCAGCCGCTCGCCGCGGGCCTGCCGCCGACCTCTTACGCCACTGTGCTGCGTGATGCCATGGACGATGACGGCCAGGATGCTTTGGGCCTCTATTTCGGTACGACATCGGGCAGCGTCTACGCCTCTGCCGATGGGGGACGCCACTGGCAGGAGATCGCAGCCCACCTGCCGCGCGTCTTCTCGGTGAAAGCCGCCGCCATCCGATGATCACCCTGCATCTGCCGGATGATCTGGCGCGGGAGGTGGGCATGGCCCCGCACACCCGGCAGCCTGCCCGCCAGAGTCTAGGGGAGCTGTTGCAGGACGTCGCCGTCTCGAGCCCTTCCCTCCTGCCCAGGATCGTGGAGGCGGACGGCCAGATCAGGCCCCATCTCAACCTGTTCGTTGGTGAGACCAAGGTCGAGCGTCATAAGCTCTGGACAACCCAGCTGAAGGACGGCGACGAGGTCTGGCTTCTGCGCGCCATCTCAGGCGGTTGATCAGGTAAGGTCCTGCACCTTGTCGGGCAAGTGCCGCCTGCCGCAACGGCAGGCGGCACGGTCGTGCACGGGACCAGACACGCCCCGGGTAGGTTCCGAATTTCAGTGGGGAATGCGGGTGGCGCCCTCCTCCCCGGGATTGTCAGACTCGGGGTGCACGAGAAAGGAGTTGACCGCGAGGCGCTCGCCAAGGAGGTGGACGTCAAGTACCCCGGCGCCGCCGGCAGCCTGCGCGAGGGGCTCGAGCAGACCCTCGCCGTGCTAAAGCTGGGCCTTCCTGCCCAGCTACGCCGTGGCCTGCGCACCACCGACGCGATCGAGGCTCTGAGCTCGCAACTGCGCGCCACCGTCCGCCGCGTCTCGCGCTTCACCATCGGCGACCAGGCGCTGCGCCGGGCCGCCGGTGGTGCCCGCCTCGACGAAGCTACAGCCCGTGCGAGCTAGATAATCCGCGAAATCGGGCGTCTCGAAGTCCACTACGTTCTGGACACCACCGGCACAGCCAATGGTCAGCCGGTGGTCGTGTAGCGCGAGCGGAAGTAGACAAGCGGCGATGCGTCGGTTGGACCGTCGAGGTGCAGGACTCGTCCAAGGAAAAGCGTGTGGTCCTGCGCGGTGAAGATCCCTTCCACGGCACACTCGAGGTGTCCGACCGCCCCGTCGATCCACGGTAGGCCTGAAGGGCTCAAAGACCAGGCGACAGCTGCGAGCGCCTGCCCAGAGTCCTTGAAGCGCTGCGCGAAGTGAACCGAGAGATGCTGCTGCGACGCGGCGAGGATCGAGACCGCGAAGCGCTGCGATGCGCTGATGATCGCGTGCGAGTCGTTCTCTTGGCCGATCGACACGAGGACAAGAGGCGGCTCGAGCGATACCGAGAGAAAAGCGTTCGCCGTCATGCCGTGCGGTCCGTGCGGACCCAGGCATGTGACGACGGTGACACCGGTCGCCCAGCTGCCCATCAGGCGATGGAACTCCTCCGGCAACGTCGTAGGCGGCGCCCGGCAAGACCCGGGCTTCTTCCCTTCATGGAAATGGCGCTTGGGACAACTGGAGCACGATCGCCGCCAAGTGGCCCTCGCTATAGTCTTATGCTAACACCAATGTGCTGGCCGTGTGGACCATGCGACCCATCGCCTGTCCCTGGTGAGACGAGTGGGCCCCGCCGCCGCGGCTGGGCGGCGGGGCCTTGTCATACGCCTACTTGGAAGGGAGGCGCCAGGTGTTCGCGTTCCACAATGTGCCACTATAGGCGCTCAGCGAGACGCGCGCGATCCTCCGAGGGCTATAGACCGTCTCGGTCGAGGCGTAGAAGAGCGGCACCATGGGAAGGTCCTCGTAGAGCTGCATCTGTACCCGCCGGTAATCCTGCGCCCGCAGCGACGGGTTCATCTGGTTGAGGGCATCGAGCGTCCACTGGTTGACATTCGGATTCTGGTAGCCGGAGAAGTCGTCTCCCTGCTGGTAGGGGCTGCCGAGGTTCGAATTCCAGATCGCAGCGTCGTCGGGGTCGACGTTGTTCATGAGACCGAACTCACCCACCTGGAAGGTGCCCTGCGCAAACATGCCGTTGGGTCCGAACAGGGCCTGGGTCGTGAAGTAGACGGGCAGGACGCGGATGCCCGCCTTGGCTTCCTCGCGCGTCACATAATGCATGATCGCAGCATGGAGCGGCGTATGGGTCAGGGAGACGTCCAGCACGAGTTCCTGTCCGTTCTTCTGGAAGAACCCGTCCTTGCCGATCTGCCAGCCGTCCTGTGCGAGGATGCTGCGGGCCTGGACAACGTTCTGATGCACCACCGGCACCTTCGGGTTGAACGCCCAGCTCCAGGGCGGCTGGTCCGATGTCGCGACCTGCCAGCGGCCGCCTGAGATGCTGGCGGCCATCTTCTGGCGATTCAATGCCAGATAGAAGGCCCTCCGTACGTTCAGGTCGCCGGCGATCGGATCGCGCAGGTTGAAGGTGAACTGCTCGAATACTGTGCTCGGCACGCTGTCGATGGCGAAGCGCTGGTTGCGCAGCGTCTGGACGGTGCCTGTGTTGAGCGCCATGAGATCGCCCAGATCGACCTGATGCTTCTCGAGCGCCGCGACGAGATAGGACTGTCGGCTGTAGGACGACACCACGATCTCCTTGAATGCCGGCCGCGGCCCGTCCTGGCCCGAGTAATACGGGTTCGCCACGAGCACCACGCTTGGGTTCCTATACTGATGCACAGCGTACGGCCCGGTCGACAGCGGATGATCGCTGTAGGCCTTGTCGGTCGCGATGGTTTGAAGGCGGCTATGCAGCGCATGCCAGGGCAGCAGGGCAGAGAAGAGGGTCTGCCAGGCCGCGAAAGTGCCATGCATGTGGACGATGGCGGTGAGGCGGTCGGGCGTAGCGATCGCTGTGATCTGGTTGTATCCGGCTTGGTAGGCTCCGTTGCCGGGCGCCATGATAGCCTGCCATGTGAAGCGGATGTCCCGCGACGTCAGAGGCTTGCCGTCGGACCAGCGCAGGCCCCGGCGCAGGCGATAGACGATGGTCACGTCGGCTGTGGGGCCCGGTGTGCCCGTTATCGTGATGCGAGGCGTCGACGCAAGGAGATCGGGCCGCCACACGTAGTGGAGGCTACCGTCTGCGCTGGCGGGACGGTAGCTCATGAGACCGTCCGAGGTCGCGCCAAGGACGTCTGCGGCAGCCTGGGTGCTATAGAGCAGGGGATTGAGGGTGCCGAACGTGCCCACGACGCCCACCCTCAAAACGGGGGACGCTGCCGGCGCCGTGCCTCCTGCCTGCGCGGTGCCGCCGAACGTCAGCAGGAGGCTGGCGACGGCTGCGATGATGGCTAGGCGATGCAACGGCACACCTCCAGTTTCGTGCGATGCCCGCATCTACTAAGACGTAGCAGAACTTTCTTCCTCAACAGGGGCGGCCTGTCCGCCGACAGCCCAGAGCAGGAAGCGGCGCACTTCGGCGTCGGCGGGGGCAGACTGCCCGGACTGAGCCAAGCCATAAACCAGGGCCTCGCGCATGGCGCCCAGGACGAGTCGCGCTCTCAACGCCGCGTCACCCGGGGGGATGAGTCCAGCTTGCACTGCTTCGGCTAGATCCGTGGCAAGGAGATGGAGAAGGTCCGACTCGATCGCGGTGAGGCGTTCCTGCAGCGGTTTCGTCGCGCCGGAGGCCTGCAACAGCACGATCGACGCCAGGTCCTGGCGCTGCCTGAAGCATTGCAGCACGGCCTGCACAGATCGATCCAGCTTGACGAGCACGCTCCCGGCGCCGCGTCTGCGCCGTCGGACTTCTCTCAGCACCTCGTCGTACAGAGTGGCGATGAGCTGGCCGAAACACTGCTCCTTCGACGGGAAGTAGAGATAGAAGGTCCCAGTGGCCACATGGGCCCGTCGTGCGATTTCCGCGATGGTCGCCGCGTGGTAGCCCTGCTGCGCGAAGACGGCGGCCGCCGCGGCGAGAAGCGCCTCCTGGCGACCCGTCTGGCCCTCTTTCGCCGGTCGTGTCATCTAGCTGCGCATCGCCCAGTGCGCATGGGCCATCGATCGCACCATGTCTTCGCGCACCTTGTGTCCCAGACCTGGCGCATCCGGCACCTGTATGGTACCCCTCGGCGAGACGATCACCTCGGGTTCGATGATGTCCTCCTGCCAGTACCGGCTGCTGGCTGCCGTATCGCCGGGCAGCGTGAAGCCGGGCAGCGTGGTGATGGCCACATTGTGGAGTCGGCCGACGCCAGACTCCAGCATGCCGCCGCACCAGACGGGCCAGCCGGCATCCTGGCACAGATTGTGGCTCTGCACGGACTCGGAAAGTCCGCCCAGCCGTCCGATCTTGACGTTCAGGATGCGTCCGGAGCCAAGGGCGATGGCCTTCCTGAGGTCTCCCGGGCCATGGATGCTCTCGTCGAGGCAGATCGGTGTCCTGAGCTGCTTCTGCAGCGTGGCATGGTCGATGATGTCGTCATAGGCCAAGGGCTGTTCGATCATCATCAGGTCGAGATCATCCAGCCGCTGCAGCAGGGGCAGGTCATCGAGCGTGTAGGCCGAGTTCGCGTCGGCCATCATGGGGATCGCTCCGAACTCTTTGCGCACCGCCTTGAGCCGGTCGTAGTCGACGCCCGGCTTGATCTTGATCTTGAAGCGCCGGTAACCCTCGCCGAGGAATCGTTCCACCTGCTTCAGCAATAGCTCCGCGGTCGGCTCGATGCCGATCGAGATGCCTACCTCGATCTCTTGCCGCGTCCCGCCCAGTGCCGTGCTGAGGGGCAGACCGAGCTCCTGGGCGTAGATGTCCCATACCGCCCCTTCCAGGCCGGACTTGGCCATCTGGTGGCCTCGCACCTGTGCGAAACGTGGGCCGAGTTCGTCCGGATGGCCGATCGGCCTGGCAAGGACCCACGGCACGAGGTAATCGTGCAGCACCGATTGCGCCGTCGCTACGGTCTCGTAGGAGTAGAAGGGGTCTCTGGATACCGTCACTTCGCCCCAGCCCACGAAGTCCTCGGTCTCGGCGCGCACCAGGAGGAACTCCCGGTCGTCCTCGCGGCCGAAGCTGGTTTCGAACGGGTGTCTCAGGCGCATCCGCAAAGCGAAGATCTCCACCTGACGAAGCTGCACGCGTGAAGGCTCCCTTCGGGGCACGATGCAGGAGATCTTCCACTAGTGCCTACAGGTCTCCTGTAGGTGTCACCGGCTGGTTGGCCCCATCGACGTGGACGATGCGCGGTAAGCTGCGCAGGCGTTCCTCGGCGGTCGCGTAGGCGAACGCGAGGATGATCACTTCGTCGCCGGGCGCGAAGTGGCGTGCGGCCGCACCGTTCGCGCGGACGGTGCCGCTGCCCTTGGGCGCGGTCAGGACATAGGTCTGCCAACGGGCACCGTTGGCCATCGACGTGATTTGCACCCAGTCGAACTCCCTGAGGTCGGCCGCAGCCATCAGATCCGCGTCGAGCGAAAGGCTGCCCTGGTAGTCGAGGACCGCCTCCGTCACGCGCGCCCGGTGGATCTTCGAGCGAAGAACTGCATAGAGCACCCTGAGTCCCCCTTGACCGAAATCGAACCGCAGACAGCATATGCGCTCTTACCCGGGCCTGGTCTTCCCTGTCGCGACGAGCCATAGAAACAGGGCAGGGGGTAGCTCGATGCTGAACGCCGTGTGGGCGCTCCTGATGCTGATCGCCCTAGGCGTCGGCGGTGCGCACGGTACGATCGACAGCCTGGGGTCTGGGCTCTTCACGCAGGCGATGCAGGCAGCCAAGCTGGCCATGGACCTCGCGGCGGTGACTGCGTTCTGGTTCGGGCTGAGCCGCATCGCGGAAAAGAGCGGTTTGCTCGAGTTGCTCGCGCGGCCGTTGCTACCGCTCCTGCGCCTGCTCTTCCGCAAGCTTCCGGACGGGCATCCGGCCTTTGCCCTGATGGCGATGAACCTTGTAGCCAACGCGCTTGGCCTTGGATCGGCGGCAACGCCGTTCGGTCTCAAGGCCATGCAGGAGCTCGCGCACGCGATGCCGGAGAAGGAAACGGCGTCGGACGAGATGATCCTCTTCCTGGTGCTGAACTCGGCCGCACTGAATCTGCTGCCGGCCGGAACCATCGCCATGCGCGCGGCGGCCGGTTCGCTCGACCCGGCCGGCACCGCGGTGGCTTCCATCATCGTCACGGGCGTGGCATTCATCTCCGCGCTGGTGCTGCACGGAGTATTCCGCCG
>JAJYNV010000341.1 GCA_021786135.1 Bacillota bacterium | reverse complement strand
TGTCGAGACCGGCGAGATCAAGGAGATCGTCGTTGCGCACAAGGATCGCCTGGTGCGCTTCGGCTTCGAATGGTTCGAGTCGTTTTGTCGACGACACGGCACGGAGATCGTGGTCATGAACGCCGAAAGCCTCTCACCTGAAGCGGAGATGGTGAAGGATTTTCTGTCGATCGTGCACTCCTTTTCCTCCCGCCTGTATGGGCTCAGACGCTACAAGAAGAACATCGCGGAGATGGTCGGCGCCAGCGAGGAGGCCCCGTCGCCATGATGCGGGCACATAGGATCGAACTCGTCCCGACACTTGAGCAGGAGACCTACTTTCGCAAGGCGTGCGGCACTGCCCGGTTCACTTACAATTGGGGCTTCAGCGCTGGAACGAGATGCTGGCCGCCGGCGAGAAGCCCAATGTCTTCGTGCTCAAGAAGGCATTGAACGCCATCAAGGGCGAGCATTTCCCCTGGATGTATGAAGTAACGAAGTGTGCCCCTGAAGCGGCATTGGCCGATCTCGGCACAGCCTTCGCCAACTACTTGCGCGACCTGCACCGCAAGGGCGGCAGGCGAGCCAAGCGCCCGACGTTCAAGAAGAAGGGGAGGTGCCGTGACAGTTTCTACGTCTCGAATGACCAGTTCGTGATCGAGGGCCAGCAGATCCGGTTGCCGCACATCGGCTTCGTACCGATGCGTGAGCGCCTGCGTTGCGACGGCAGGATCATGGGGGCGTCCGTCTCCCGCGAGGCGGATCGATGGTTCGTAGCGGTGCAGGTGGATGTCGAGGACGTGCCCATCCAGCGCGAGAACCAAGCGCCGGTCGGCATCGACCTTGGCATCGCCCATGCCGCCACGCTGTCCACGGGCAAGGCCTACAACGCGCCTAAGAGCCTCGCCAAGAACCTGCGGAAGCTCCGCCGCCTGTCGCGCGGCCTCTCGCGTAAAGAGAAGGGCAGCCGCAACCGGCAGAAGGCGCAAATGCGGGTGGCCCGTCTCCACCGGCACATCGCAAACATCCGTCGTGACTGGACGCACAAGCTGACGACGAACCTTGTACGCAGATACGGCGTCATCGTGCTTGAGGATCTGGCGGTCGGAAATCTCATGCACAATCGCCATCTGGCAAGGGCGATCGCTGATGTCGGACTTGGTGAGCTGCGCCGGCAGCTCGCGTACAAGGCACCCGCGCATGGCGACCGGGTGGTGTTCGTGGGCCGGTTCTTCCCATCGTCGAAGACCTGTCGCAGGTGCGGCGCACGGAACGACGATCTGACGTTGGCGGATCGCATCTTTGTCTGCCCTGCTTGCGACCACCGAGAGGACCGCGACCTGCACGCCTCGCGCAACATCCTGCGCGAAGGTCTGAGGATCATCCAAACTACCGAGGGTCCCTCGGAAAGTGACGCCTGTGGACAGGTGGCCTCCACGAAGCGTTCGCGCTTTGCGCGCCGTCTGGTCGAAGCAGGAAGGGCGCAAGCCCACGGTAAGACACCGAAAGAAAGCGGCGGGCGCGAATACGTCTGACTACGTTTTCGGTGACAGTTTGCTCCCAGCGTTCATGCACGGTTTCCTCCTCGCATTCGCGCTGATCCTGCCGCTAGGACCGCAGAACACGTTCGTCCTGACGCAAGCGGCGACCCAGAAACGCTGGCGCTGCGTGCTGCCTATCGTGATCACGGCTGCGCTTTCGGACACCGCCCTGATCGTGCTCGCGATCGGCGGCGTCTCCCTCATCGTCCTGGCCATCCCGTTCCTGCGTTTGGTGCTGAGCGCAGCGGGCGTGCTCTTTTTGGCCTACATGGGCTTCAAGACATGGACAGCCGATTCCCGAGCCGGCGAAGCGAACGGTTCCGCCGCATCGTGGACGCCGGCCCGCAAAATTCGGCACAGCCTGACTGTGTCGCTGCTGAATCCGCACGCGATCATGGACACGATCGTTGTCATCGGCGGTGGAGCGGCGGTCTACGGCACCATGTCGGACCGCTGGACCTACGCGGCTGCGGCCACGCTCGTGTCCTGGGTCTGGTTCTTCGGCCTTTCGCTCGCGGGCCGCATCGTCTATCGCGCCGCGAGGAGCGACGCCGCCCGCCGGACGCTCGATCGGGCATCCGCCATCCTGATGTGGCTGATCGCGGCGGGCTACGCGTGGCAGCTTGGGCGCTCCGTCGTGTCGTAGGCGAGGGACGCACGGCGGCCGCCGCAAACGCCTGGTGCAAGCGACTGGCATCGCGATGGCGCTGTCCGAAAACCGCCAGCAATTTGACGTGAGATGCGAGAGAATGGCCCCATGATGGAACCTGAAATCTGCTATCGCATCCTTGAGAGCCGAGACAGGCGGTACGACGGCATCTTCTATGTAGGGGTCGCGTCCACTGGCATCTACTGCAGGCCGAGCTGCCCAGCCCGGACGCCAAGGCGCAGCCAGGTGCGCTTCTTCGCGACCGGCGCGGCGGCCCAGGAAGCCGGATTCCGGGCCTGCAAGCGCTGCCGCCCCGATGCGAGCCCCGGTTCTCCCGAGTGGAACCTGCGCGCGGACGTCGCAGGGCGCGCAATGCGGCTGATCCTGGATGGCGTCGTGGACCGCGACGGCGTGGAGGGCCTAGCTGGGCAGCTCGGCTACAGCACACGCCAGCTCAATCGCGTGCTGGTGGCGGAGGTAGGGGCAGGAGCTCTGGCTCTCGCGCGGGCGCAGCGGGCGCAAACGGCCAGGGTGCTCTTGCAGACGACGAAGCTGCCTGTAGCGGAGGTCGCGTTCGCGTCCGGCTTCTCGAGCATCCGCCAATGTAACTCCACCATGCGCGAGGTATTCGCTGAGACGCCCTCGGCGCTGCGCGAGGCCAAGGCTCATTGGAGGGACGACCGGCCCAAGGGCGTCATCCGGCTCCGCCTGGCCTACCGTGAACCTTTCGACTACGTCGCCATGCTGCGCTTTCTGGGCGATCGCGCCGTACCTGGCGTGGAAGCGGTCGCGGGCCTTCGCTACATGCGCGTCCTCGCGCTGCCGCATGGCCTTGGCATCGCCACTGTGCAACCGGCCAAGGTGCATGCGTCGTCGGCCTACCTCCACTGCGACCTGCAGTTGGCGGACGTCCGCGACCTCGCCGCGGCCACGGAGCGCATGCGCCGGCTCTTCGACCTCGACGCGGATTCCCTCCGGGTGGCGGAGGCATTGGGGCGCGACCAGGCGCTCGGCCCGTTCGTGCGCAGACAGCCCGGGCTGCGGCTCCCCGGGGCTGTGGATGGCGCCGAACTCGCGGTGCGCGCCGTGCTGGGGCAGCAGATCTCCGTGGCCGGGGCGCGCACGCTGGCAGGTCGCCTGACGGAAGCGTACGGCGAGCCTCTGGCTTATCCGCAGGGGCCCCTCACGCACGCCTTCCCGACCGCTCCAGCCATCGCGGCGCTCGACCCCGCTACACTTCCCATGCCGCGCCAGCGGGCGCAGACTCTCGTCGCGCTCGCGCAGGCGATCGCGCAGGGCACCATCGAGCTGCACCAGGGCGCCGACCGCGACGAGGTCTCGCGGCGTCTGCTCGCGCTGCGCGGCATCGGCCCCTGGACGGTCCAGTACGTGCGCATGCGGGCGCTCGGCGATCCTGACGCGTTCCTGCCTTCGGATCTCGGGGTGCGCAGGGCCCTCACGCGCCTGGGCCTGGCAGGCGATGCCGAATCGGCCGCCCGCGGGGCCGAAACCTGGCGACCATGGCGGGCCTACGCCGTGCGCTACCTCTGGGCGAGCCTCGAGACGCCAGACCCAAATACGCGGGAGGAGGCGATGTCCGAATGACGGTAACGATGCAGTCTCGAGAGACCATGCCGTTTTACGCACCCCAGGCTGACAGCTGTTTCAGCGTCTGGCCGAGCCCGCTCGGCGACATCCTCCTGGTCAGCGACGGCAGCGCGCTCACCGGACTCTATCTTGCAGAACGGGCGCCGAATCGCGATGCGCTTCATCGGCTGCGCGATGCGGTGGGACCTTTCCGGCAGGTGCAGGAGGAGCTCGGCCGGTACTTCGCCGGCGACCTCAAGGCCTTCACCGTCCCCTTGGCCCCGCGCGGGACGCCTTTTCAGCTCAGTGTCTGGCAGGCCCTCCTCACTGTTCCTTACGGCGAGACGAGGAGCTACGGGCAGATCGCAAGGGACATCGGCCATGCCACAGCCGTGCGCGCGGTGGGAGCGGCGAACGGAAGGAACCCCATCTCACTGATCGTTCCCTGTCACCGCGTCATCGGACAGGATGGCAGTCTCACAGGCTATGGCTGGGGACTCGAGCGCAAGCGCTGGCTCCTCGATCACGAGGCTGCGCGGCGCGGATGACGGGGACGGCGGGGCCTCAAAAGGTCCCGCCGTCCGCTTTGTCCCATCAAGGTTCCAGTCATCTTGGACCCTGGTCGCAGTATGCCTGCACAGCCGCCGCGTAGAAGGCCGCCAGCCCCGGCCGCAGCTTCTCGAATGTCTCGGTGAAGCGTGGATCGCTCACCGCGAGGTCGCCGAGTCCGCGGAACATCTCGAGCGAGCATGCGTAGAAGCGCTCGCTGATGAAGCTGTGCATGCGCCCCACCGCCAGGAGCACTTCCGGATCATCCGGCCGCCGATCGGCAACCGCCGCAATGCCGCCGAGGATTCCGGACTGTTCGGCCGCGACCGCCTCCCAGTCTGCCTGCGTGTAGCTCGCCGTCCTGACCCGCGATTCCTCGTAGGCAGCCGTGTGGCCCCAGCGCTGCCTTGCCTCCTCCTCGTACGGGCCTGGGTCGAAGCCATCGAACCAAGCTGTTTCGTCCAACATCGTCCCCTCCTCCATGCTTTCGATCGTCCGCTCCACGGCGCGGATCAGCCGTTCGATGCGGTCCCTGCGGTGCTTGAGGAGCTCGCGGTGGTCGCGGAGCGCCTGCCTGCGATCGAAGTCCGGCCGCTCGAGGATCGCCTTGATCTCACCCAGGCCGAAGCCCAGCTCCTTGAAGAACAGGACCTGCTGCAGGCGCTCGAGATCGCCGCGGCTGTAGACCCGGTAACCGGCCTGCGTACGTTCGCCCGGCCGCACCAGACCGATCGCGTCGTAGTGGTGCAGAGCGCGGATGCTCACGCCCGCAAGTTCCGCAACTGCCTTCACCGTGTAGCCCATATGGCCCCTCCTTTCCGGCCAGGCGCCGACGCACCCGGCGCCCTCGTAGAGGACACTAATCCCTGACGTTGCGTGAGGGTCAAGCGCGAATCTCGCCCGGTGGCATGCCGCCCCAGAACCGATGCGCGCCACGCCATTGACGCTTCGCTGTGTATGGAATGGAAGTGGAAGGCTAGTGCCGCGCCAGCAGCACTACGACAACAGCCGCCGCGATCAGGGCGGCGCCGGCTACCACCTCGCCGTAGCGTCCGGCCCATCGCCGCAGGCGCTGCCCGGCGTGCAGTCCGAGGTACGTGAAAAGTCCGGCCTGCAGCGCCAGAGCCGGTGCAAGCGCGATCAGAGGCAGTTGCGCTGCGCCTGCCGCAAGGCCCGCCGCCAGTTCGTCCATGCTGACGCTGAGGCCCGCCACGATCAGCCCCGCGCCAAGCAGCCGGTGCTGGAGCGCCTCTGCCTGGGCGTCGCCGTCATCGTCGTCGTCATCGCCGCGCAGCTCCCGAAATCCCTCGAGGATCTCATACACGCCGAGGAGCGCAAGCAGCAGCGACGCTCCCCAGACGGCGTACGCGGCGACCAGTCCGCCGATCCAGCTGCCGATCAGCGCTCCGATGAGCGGCATGCCACCTTCGAACAACGCGATGACCAGCGCCAGGCGGTGGCGGTTGACTGCGCCACTCGCGCCGATCCCCGTCGCCACGACGAGTGTGTCTATGCCGAACGCCGGCACGATCGCCAACACTGCCCATCCGCTCAAGTCATCTTCCTCGCTCCGCAAGATCCCCTGGCGTCCATACTTCTCTTTCGGACTCAGGCATCCAGCATCAGGCCAAGGTGCCATCACGGCGGCTCACCGGCCGTGGCCCCTGCCGCCGCGGATTCCTGGGACTGTCAGAGGCCAGGGTACAGGAGAGAGCCCTCAGCCGTGTCCAGGATCAGGCCATGGATCTCCACGTCCTGGCCGATCCACGGGCTCCCGC
Organism: Bacillota bacterium; assembly: GCA_021786135.1. Classification (GTDB taxonomy): domain Bacteria; phylum Bacillota; class Sulfobacillia; order JAJZYS01; family JAJYTV01; genus JAJZQO01. Next base: position 3,652 of record JAJYNV010000341.1, on the reverse strand, counting down.
GCAAGAGCCGGAGGTCCTCCGCCAGAGCCGCCGCGAGGTCGTCCATGGGGTGGAAATCGAGCGGCCGCGGGGGCTCGCCCGCGTCGCCGCGAAGCGGGCGCAGCTTCCCGACATCGAGGCCGAGAACGCCGCAGCCGGTGTGCGGCATGAGGATCACAGCCCGCGTCCCAAGTGCCTGCTGCGAGATGACGAGCGAGCGCAGGACGTCCTCCGTCACTCTGGCGCCGGCATTGCGCAGCACGTGCGCCTGCCCGAGGCTCAGGCCCAGGAGCGCCAAGGGATCGATGCGGACATCCATGCAGGTGACGACGGCAAGGCCCTTGGTCGGGGTCGCGGCCTGCGGAATGGTCGGCTGGCCAGCCACGTAGTGCCGGTTCGCCTCAAGGATTTCTGCGATGAGCGGGGGCATCGGGTGTCCAAGAACCAGATCGGCACCTCCCTGCGTATGCCAGGAAGCCGCAATGTGGTTTCCTTCTCTGCCGCAGGGCCGCTAGCCTTCCTATGGCGTCCGGTTTGAGCGCGCTCCTCTCGCTTCCTGCTCCACCCTGCTCGCCGCAGGATCACGGGACACCTCTTCCTGCACATCCTCGCGCATCTCGCAAACAACAGCGCAACCGCAAGCGGCCCAGCCTCAGCCTCGGCGGCAACGAGACAAGACCGAATCACCAGCCGCCGCTGCCTCACCCAGGGAATTCATAGTACAGATCGCCGGTGCAAAACTGAGCCAACCTGGGTTCTTGCAGACAGTCCAGGCGCTGTCGCATTCTATGCCGCCATGGGCTTTGCACTGCGGGACAGCGAACTGCTCTTCGTACTCAGCGTCCAAGACGCGGCCTCGCGGTCCGACGTCGTCGGCATCTTCCCTTCAAGGCAGTCCCGCGTCGGTTCATCGGCGCCGCTCGCCTGGAAGGCGGACGAGGGGATCGCCAGCCGTCGCCCATTTTTGAATAGGGAACGAGGCGCGAGTTCAGCAGCTGGTCCCTGCTCGCTGTGTGTGCAGCAAGAACGGCGTTTCATGAGAAGATACCTTGTAGCACAGGAGGCCACCCCAAAGGTCAGGTGGCAGCATGGAGACGGACCGTGAGAGGAGCGGATGCATACGACTGGCGAAAGGGCAAGTGTCGGGCCACTTTCTCCCGAGGACCTCGAGGGAATCGACTCCTGGTGGCGGGCGGCGAATTACCTGGCGCTCGGCATGCTCTACCTGAGGGACAACCCACTGCTCAAGCGCCCTCTGGAGCCAGAAGACATCAAGGCTCGCATTCTCGGGCACTGGGGATCGGATCCCGGCCTGTCCCTCGTCTGGTCCCACCTCAACCGCGCGATCCGCCTCCGCGATCTCGACACGATGTTCATTGCCGGCCCCGGACACGGCGCACCGGCCGTCCTCGCAAACGCCTACCTGGAGGGCACATATTCCGAAGTCTACCCGGATCGCAGCCAGGACGAGGACGGAATGCGGCAGCTCTTCCGGCTGTTCTCCTCCCCCGGTGGCGTGGGAAGCCACTGCAGCCCGGAAACCCCGGGATCCATCCACGAGGGCGGCGAACTCGGCTACAGCCTGGCCCACGGCTTCGGCGCCGTGTTCGACAACCCCGACCTCATAGCGGTTGTGGTCGTCGGCGACGGTGAGGCGGAAACGGGCCCCCTCGCGACGGCATGGCACTCGAACAAGTTCCTCAATCCGGCGCGGGACGGCGCTGTATTGCCGATCCTGCACCTGAACGGCTATAAGATCGCAAGTCCGACCATCCTGGCGCGCATCCCGGAGGAGGAACTCCTGGATCTCTTCCGGGGCTACGGCTACAGTCCACAGGTCGTTTCGGGCAATGACCCCCTGACGATGCACCAGCGCATGGCAAGCACCCTCGATGCCTGCCTCGACACCATACGCGACATCCAGCGCAGGGCACGGGGCGGGGAAAAGGGCGAGCGGCCGCGCTGGCCCATGATCATCCTGCGCACGCCGAAGGGCTGGACGGCTCCCAGGACCATCGACAACCACCACGTGGAGGATTTCTGGCGCGCCCACCAGGTCCCCATGGCCGACGTCGTCACGAACCAGGGCCACCTGCGCATTCTGGAGAATTGGCTCAGGAGCTATCGGCCCGAAGAGCTCTTCGATGCCAGCGGGCGGCCGCAGGCTCGCCTGCTGGCACTTGCGCCCCAGGGGACACGGCGCATGAGCGCCAATCCGCACGCGAATGGAGGGCTCCTGCGGAGTCCCTTGCACCTGCCGGACTTCGGCCGGTACGCCGTCGCCGTCGCGGAACCGGCAGCGACGCCGGTGGAGAACACCGCGGTGCTGGGAACCTTCCTGCGCGACGTCATCAGGGAGAACCCCACCAACTTCCGGCTGTTCGGGCCGGACGAGACCGCATCCAACCGCCTGCAGGCCGTGTATGAGGCCACCGCCAAGACTTGGATGGCTGAGATGCGCCCTGAGGATGCGGACGACGGCATGCTCGCCCAGGACGGGCGTGTGATGGAGATGCTGAGCGAGCACACGGTGGAAGGGTGGCTGGAAGGCTACCTTCTCACCGGTCGCCACGGCCTTCTCAACTCGTACGAGGCATTCGTCCACGTCATCGACTCGATGGTGAACCAGCACACGAAATGGCTCGAGAAGGCACGCGAGGAAGTGTCTTGGCGAGAGCCCGTCTCTTCCCTCAACCTGCTCATCAGCTCCACCGTTTGGCGACAGGACCATAACGGCTTTACCCACCAGGACCCAGGCTTCCTGGATGTCGTCACGAACAAGCGCGCAGGGGTCGTCCGGATCTATCTGCCGCCCGATGCCAACTGCCTTCTGAGCGTGGCGGACCACTGCCTCAAGAGCACCGACTACGTCAACGTGATCGTCGCGGACAAGCAGCCCCATCTGCAGTATCTGGACCAGGAGGCCGCGACGATCCACTGCACCAAGGGGATCGGGCTTTGGGAATGGGCCAGCAACGACGCCGACGGTGACCCCGATCTCGTGATGGTCGGGATCGGTGATGTCGCGACGATGGAAGCCCTGGCCGCGACAGCCATCCTCCGACAGCAGCTGGCCGACGTCCGGGTACGCTTCGTGAACGTAGTGGACCTCTTCAAGCTGCAGCCGCCCAGCCAGCATCCCCACGGACTGCCGGAACCCGCGTACGATAGCCTGTTCCCACCCGGTGTGCCCGTCATCTGCAATTTCCACGGGTATCCTGCCCTGGTGCACAAGCTCACGTATCGGCGCCACAACCACGAGCAGCTGCACGTGCACGGCTACCGCGAGGCGGGCAGCATCAATACGCCTTTGCAGCTTGCGATCCTGAACGGGGCGGATCGCTTCCACCTCGCCATCAACGCCATCGACCACGTGCCGCGACTGGGGTCCCCGGGAGCCCACGTGAGAGAGTGGCTGCAGGGTGAGGCGATCCGCCACCTGCACTACGCCCGCGACCACGGCATAGACCCGCCTAAGATCCGTGAGTGGCGCTGGCCCGCGGACTTGGCACCCAGACCGGTTCGATAGCACACCTGATGCAGGGCATCCTGTCAGACCGCCCGTCTCGCACGGGGGAAACTGGGCAGAGGCGGGTGGCGGGACCTCCAGTGAAGGTTCCGTCGGCGACATCGCGCAGGCCCTTCGCGTACCGCCGCGAGCCTGCAGATCGGA